>JAIIAN010000372.1 GCA_022717655.1 Bacillota bacterium
ATTTATAACTCCAAAGTCTGTCTGCCAAAGACTTATCTTTACAGGTGTCACACAGATAAGATTCATTGGTGACTCAAGCTTCTTCAAAGCTGCAAGTGGAATCTTCTTATATTCTGCATGTGCATTATAAATATCTGAAAATGGCTCAATTATCTGTGCCTTTCCCATTACCTGCAGACTCTTAAGATTGCCAAAGCCATCATATTTATCATAAATGGCAAGGCATACATTATCGTTCTTTTCCAAACCAATAAACTTCTCTCCACCTTCTGAAAACAGCCAAAACTTATCGTCATGATAACTGTACTCTATCGGCGTACATCTCACATAATCCCCTATTCCTGTTGCAAGCGCACAGGTATTATTCGAACTAATATATTCTTCTACTGTTTTCTTTAATTCTTTTTCCGGCACTGGTATCTGTTCTTTATTGTTCCAGTATTGTGATGCTTTCTTAAATTGTTCCTGTGTCACGATGTGCCTCCTTGTAGTATGCATGTATATCCATTAGATGGTCACTAATGGATACTAATCAATTATTACTGGATATTTACTGAATAATTGTATCCAGTAAATATCTACCAGTATCCATTAAGTAACTGACAGTATCTATTAAACCATTTTCTTTTTACTTGTCATCATTGAATATATATTTTGTTCCAGGTCCACTTCCTATTTTTCTCAAAACATCATTTTGAATCATTCTTTCTAGTAACCTGCGTGCACCTGCTCGTGTTTTATATTCACACAATTCCATTGTTTGTTGAGTTGATATGCTGTCATGGCTTTTAAGATAATACATTACTTTCTGCTCTTTGTTCATATTATTTATTTCATCAGTTTCTGTTAATTCTACATGCCTATCTGCCTGCAAGTCTGCTGCCCCTGGAATATATACCACCTGTCCAACTTCGAGTTTTAATGTTACTCTGTCATTACGCTCTGAAAAATCAAATTCCGGCTTTTTCCAGTTTTGTTCTGCCCATGCTGTCATAATCTTATCGACACCACTTCCAGCACGCTCACCAACATTAACAAATCCAAACATTTTTAAAATATTAGGGTTTCGTGGATCACTATTGCCACCCGCATAAAACTCCTCTTTTGTTACCCTGATAGTTCCGGGATTGGAAATGCTAAGTTCCTTTCCATTTTTGACAACAATGATTCCCCGTCTTCCATAATAATTTGCATGTGCAAGTGCATTTGCCAATGCCTCTTCCAACGCATCATGCACATCCACTCTGTCTACCCGGTATCCATCTCTTCTATTGGCAAATGGAACAGCTACTTCATCGTCTATTCTTGTACGCACTTTACAGAAAAAGTCGTATATATTACCGCTCCAATCGCCCTCATTAGAATGTGTACGGAACAACCAACGCACGGCTTTATCATCACATTCCTCACGATAATCCAGAAAATAATTAGGAAAAACTTCAGTAATATGATAAGCTTCTCCAAAGAATAATAATCCTGCTATCGTTGGCGATAATGTTCCCATCTTATTCTTCGCCGCTGCTCTTAATTTCATAAGGAACTCATCATTTTCAAGTGCATTCCATGGATGTCCACTATGAAGTTGCTCAAATACGATTCGATAGCCCTTTATTGTATCCTGATTCAAAACACCCAATCCAAACTCATCCAATACTTCCACGTCTCCAGATACATCTCTCTGATCTGCAAACATAGCCCTGACTGCCTCTTCAGTACAGAGAAAATCTCCTTCGTAATCTCTTTTATAAGTGCCTTTCATTGGATCAGTTCCAATATAAACCGGCTTATCATGCCTATCTGCTGCCGGTATATCAATTTTAAGTATCTTTTTATCTTCCACCTCTACAACCTGCACATGATGATTCAATAGTATATTTTTTGATATCTTATTTCTATCATTTAGGGTGCTCCAGAAATCCTTCTGATATTTAATAATCTGCTTATCTGTCAATCCCTCAATCGTAAAGGAATCCCTATGCTCCCTAATTCCAAGCAGAATAGTGCCTCCATTGGTATTAGCAAAAGATGAATATGTCTCCCATATGCTCTCAGGAAGTCCACCATTAGCCAGCTTGCACTCTCGTTCATGATCTTCGCAAAGGTTCAATTTAT
>JAIIAN010000080.1 GCA_022717655.1 Bacillota bacterium
TTATAAATATGGCGGAAATTATGGAGATTTTCCGACAAACGGGAACTTCTGTATTGATGGAATTTTAATGCCGGATCGTACTCCATCTCCGGGAATGGAGGAATATAAGCAGATTATCGCGCCGGTTGAAATTGCAGCAGTAGAAGGAAGCATGAAAAAAATTCAGCTTACAAATTATTATGATTTCCTGAACTTAGAAGAGGTGGTACTTGATTGGAAACTTCAAGCAGAAAACCAGATTGTACAAGAAGGAGTCGTAGAAACCCTTTTTGTGGCTCCGCATGAAAGTAAGACAATCACGTTGCCGATTACTGAATTTGAAGTACAGGCAAATACCGATTATTATCTGACTTTGACCGTGTGCCAGAAAGCAGATACCAGATATGCTTTGGCAGGTCATGAAATCAAAAAAGTTCAGATTCCGTTACAAATCAGAAAAGATGAGTTTGCAGTCAGAAAAGTTGCAGACAAACTTCAGGTATCTGAGTCGCAAGGCGTGCTTACCGTAAAAAATAGTTGTATTTCAGCAAAATTCAGCACGGTATTTGGAAAACTGCTCTCTTTTGAAGCAAATGGAAAAGAATATCTGAGCGAAGGACCGAGAATGAACGTATATCGTGCTACCATCGACAATGATATGTATAAAAAAGAAGACTGGATGAATAAATATTTTATTCAAAAACCGGTAGAAGAGACCGAATCTGTACATTGGCAGGAAGAAGCAGATAAAGTGATTGTGCAAATCGGGACATTCTTTAGCTGTTATAACCAGTCATGGGGATTTGAATGTGATTATACTTATGAAATCTATTCTTGCGGACAGATGAAAGTAGAGATTCAGGGAAAAGCCGTTCAAAGAGGCAAGCTGGAACCACCATTTTTACCGCGCATTGGAATTACAATGAAAGCAAATAAAGCCTTACAGGAAACCATGTGGTATGGAATGGGACCGGGAGAAAGCTATATTGACAGCAAGGCAGCTTCAGTTATGGGAATCTATGAAAGTACGGTAGATCAAATGATGACAGATTATGTATTTCCACAGGAAAACGGTCATCGTGAACAGGTTAAATGGTTTAGAATCGGCAATGAAACAGATGGTTTGTTATGCAAGATGGAAAATAAATTGGGCTTAAATCTTGCAAATTATACAGATGAAAGTTTGGAAAAAGCACAGCATCCGTTTGAAATTGAAAAAGCGGAGCATGTCATCATCCATTTGGATTATCTGCATTCCGGGCTTGGAAGTAATAGCTGTGGTGAAGAACAGTTAGAAGAAAATAAAGTGAAGCTTCAGGACTTTGCAATGGCTTTTACACTTCAGCAAGTAAGCTGTGGAACAGAAATAGAAGAAGCGAGAAAACAGTATATCGATTAAACTGCAAAAAGGGGAAAGTCATACATGAATAGAGAAAAATTTTCAGAAAATCTAAAAAGCAAATTACATGATGAGGAATGGCTTATCTGGCAAGAGCAGTATGAAGCAAAAGAAAATCTCAAATATGAGAGCCTGTTTGCACTTTCCAATGGCTACCTCGGAATCAGAGGCAGCCATGAGGAAGGCACAAAAATCACACTGCCCTATCTTTATATCAATGGAGTATTTGATAAATCAGAGACATTTATGAGAGAGCTTGCGACCCTTCCGAACTGGCTTGGAATCAAGCTTTACGTAGAAAAAGAGTTAATTGGAATTGAAGACTGTGAAATTGTAGAGTTTGCAAGAGTGCTCGATATGAAGGGAGCGTTCCTTGGAAAGAGAGTGCACTTAAGAGATTCAAAAGGAAGAGAAACTCTTATTGAAGGAATCCGTTTTGTCAGCAGAAATAATGTGCATCGTATGGGAATCAAACTGCATGTAACACCGCTTAATTATAGTGGAATCATTGAAGTGGAAAGTATCATTGATGGCAGTATCATTAATTTCTATGATGCACCGCGATTTAAAGTAAAACATACTTATATGACCGCAAATGAAAAATTGGCAAAAGATGGATGCTATGTCGAAGTGGCAACCAGAGAAAACCATTTGCATGTAGGCTGTGGCTGTCGAATTGAAGCGTATGCAGACGGCAAACCAGTGCTTGGAAATCGTATGACGAGTAGATTTGGCGAACAATGCGTGGAGTTTGGAGATATTCATGTCGAAGAAGGCAAAGAAGTAGAGATTGTAAAATATGTTTCTATGTATACCGAAAGAGAATGTCCGGCCTATGCACTGCATACAACCGTTGAAAAAGAAATTGAGCAGTTTATTGAAACCGGTTTTGAAGAAGAACTAAAATTGCATGAAGCCGTATATGCGCAAATGTGGGAAAATGCGGATCTTAAGATTACAGGCGATGCGGAATTAAATCAGGCAATTCGTTTTAATATTTTCCATTTGATGAGTACCGGAAATGAACACGATGAGCATGTCAATGTCGGAGCAAAACTCTTAACTGGAGAAGAGTATGGTGGACACGCATTCTGGGATACTGAGCTGTTTATGCTTCCATTCTTTGCATGGGTGTTCCCGCAGACCGCACAAAACCTGGAAAATTACAGATATCACCTTTTAGATGCCGCACGCGCAAATGCGCACAAGAATGGTTACAAAGGAGCGCAGTATCCATGGGAATCCGCAGATGACGGAACAGAACAGTGCCCGGATTGGACAATTGAACCGGATGGAACCTGCTATCGTTGTTATGTGGCAGTCTATGAGCATCATGTAACCGCCGCAGTAGCATACGGCATTTGCAATTATATAAAAATCACACAGGATATGGAGTTCCTTTATAGCAAAGGTGCAGAGATTTTGACAGAGACCGCAAGATTTTGGGCAAGTCGTTGTGAATACAATCAAGCACAGGATCGCTATGAAATTAATCAAGTAACAGGTCCGGATGAATGGCATGAGCCGGTGAATAACAATCTGTATACCAATTATCTTGCAAGATGGAATTTAAGATATGTGCTTTCACTTTTAACTGCGATGAAAGCAGAAAAGACCGATGCTTATCGTGCGTTGGTTGAAAAAACAGGGCTTACAGAATCTGAGATGGAGACTTGGAGAGAAGTACAGGCGAAAATGTATCTTCCAAGAAAAGAAGGCACAAAGTTGTTAGAGCAGTTTGAGGGCTATTTTGAACTGGATAATGTGACAATTGAACAATATGATGAGAATGACTGGCCGGTGCGTCCGGAAGCACTTAAAACCAAGAAGGCAAGTGAGACTCAGATTACAAAGCAGGCAGACGTTGTAATGTTGCTGCATCTTCTGAGCGAGGAATTTGACGAAGAGACAATGAAAGAGAATTATACTTATTATGAAAAACGTGCGCTTCATGGTTCTTCTTTAAGCCCGAGTATTTTCTCGGTTATGGGGCTTAAGGTGGGCGATGACTCAAAAGCATATCGTTATCTGCGTCGTGCCGCTTTTATTGACTTGCTGAATATGCAGGGAAATACAAGAGAGGGAATTCATGCCGCAAACACAGGTGGAGTTTGGCAGACCGTTGTATTTGGATTTGCGGGCGTATCCCAGCGAGAAGACGGTATGTTAAAAGTGCGTCCAAATATGCCAAAAGAATGGCAGGATTTAACCTTCCGTCTGCATTATAGAGGCGCATGGCTTGAAATTACAGTTGATGGAGCAAATCAGGCAGAGATAAAACGCCTTGCCGGAGAAGCGGTGGAAGTTGAAGTGAATGGAGTTGTAAAAGAAATATAAAAATAGAAATTTTAGAAGAAACAGGAGGATGAGTGATGAAAAAATGGCTGGCAATCGGAGGACTTATACTGGTTACGGTCATATGGGGCGGAGGATTTGTAGCAAGTGATATGGCACTGGAAAGTATGAAGCCTTTCCAGATTATGATGGTAAGATTTCTGGTCGCATCTGTATTGATGGGAATGCTTGGTCTGGGAAATCGAAAAAAAGCAGAGCAGGCAACCAAACGCGCGGGTGCAATAAAAGCAGGTGTATTAATGGGAATTGCGCTTTTTATGGGGTTTTCATTGCAAATAATTGGTCTGCAATATACAACACCTTCCAAGAATGCGTTTCTTACAGCGCTTAATGTAGTGATTGTGCCATTTATCGCATTTCTTATTTTAAAGAAGAAGATTGGAATAAAAGGTATCGTTGGAGCAGTTTTATCGGTTGTCGGAGTAGCGCTGCTTTCCTTAAATGGCAATCTTACGTTGAGTTTGGGAGACGGACTTACGCTTCTTTGTGCCGTAGGATTTGCATTTCAGATTTTCTTTACCAGTGAATTTGTGAAAAAATATCCGGCCTCTGTATTAAATATGGTTCAGATGATTACCGCATTTGTATTATCCGCAGCGAGTCTTGTGATTTTTGGAGAAATGGAGTTCCAAGTTACCACAAAAGGATGGCTAAGTGTCTTATATTTAGGTATAATAAGTACGACCGTTTGCTATTTATTGCAGACAGCGTGTCAAAGATATGTGGATGAGACAAAAGCAGCAATTGTGCTTTCAATGGAGTCCGTCTTTGGAACGATTTTCTCTATCATTATTCTTCATGAAGTAATCACACTGCGTATGGTAATCGGATGCATCATTATCTTGATTGCAGTCATTATTTCGAACTTATCGGAAGCAGAAGGAGAAATGAAAAATGAAGAAATACAATGCGATAATCTTTGATTTAGATGGAGTAATCTGTCATACGGATCAGTATCATTATGAAGCGTGGAAAGCGGTTGCAGACGAACTGGGAATCTATTTTGATGAAGCAATCAATAATCGACTCAGAGGCGTAAGTCGTATGGAAAGCTTCGAGATTATCCTGGAGCGTTATGAGAAAGAGATGAGTGAGGCTGACAAAGAACATTGGATTACAAAGAAAAACGAAATCTATAAAGCACTTCTGAAAAATATGAGTCCGGCGGATTTATCGGTTGAAGTAAAAGAGACTCTGGATGGCTTACGTGAAAGCGGTCACAAGCTTGCAATTGGATCATCAAGTAAGAATGCAAGATTCATTCTTGGACAGTTGGGTCTTGGAGAATATTTTGATGCAATTTCGGACGGAAACAACATTTCGAAATCAAAACCGGATCCGGAAGTATTTATAAAAGCAGCAGAATATATAGAAGAAGCACCAAAGTACTGTCTGGTCGTAGAAGATGCAGAAGCCGGGCTTAAGGCAGCAATTGCGGGAAAAATGGATTGTGCGGCAATCGGAGATGCAGTCGGATGTGGACTTGGAACTTATAATCTGGCTACATTTTCGGAACTATTAAAAGTTGTAGAAAACTAGAGAGAGAAGATGAACCAAATGAATGAAACATTTTTAATGAACCTTCTTAGCAGCATCTCTGTATCCGGTTATGAAGAACCGGTACAAGAAGTTGTAGAAGCAGAAATGAAAAGCTATGCAGATGAAATTCGTCGTGATGAAATGCAGAATGTAACTTGCATTTTAAATCCGGACAGCGATGTAAGAATCATGCTTTCGGCACATGCAGATGAAATCGGGCTTATGATTTCCAATATTAGAGAAGACGGAAGACTGCAGGTGATTGACCGGGGCGGAATTGTGCCGGCGACGTATCCAGGACGCCAGGTGAGAATTAAGACCAAAAACGGAGAAGTTTATGGTGTGGTCGAAGCATATCGCAGTCTCTTTAAAGATGAAAATCTCGGAACGAAACAGTTTTTGATCGATATTGGTGCAAAAGATAAAGCAGACGCTTTAAATTATGTAAGTTTAGGAGATCCAATCGTACCGGATACACCGATTCGCAAGCTGGCAAACGGAAAATTTACCGCTCGCGCGTTAGATGACCGATTGGGTGTCTATATTATCATGGAAGCACTGAAACGAGCAAAAGAGCTGGGCTGTAAAGTTGGAATCTACGCAGCTTCCACAACAGGAGAAGAGACAACCAAGACTGGAGCATATTGGACCAGTTCCAGAATTCAGCCGACCATGGCAATTGTGGTAGATGTTACTTATACAAGTGATTGCAGTGGAATGGATCCGGCAGAGATGGGAACGGTATGCCTTGGAGAAGGACCGGTGCTTTGCAACAGTCCGATCGTGGTAAAAGCACTCAATGAAAAGATGGAAGAGTGTGCAAAGAAAGCAGGCATTTCTGTACAAAGAGAAGCGGCAAGCAGACTTTCCTACACCGATGGAGATCAAATTCATTTCTCTAATCAGGGGGTTCCTATGGTGTTAGTGTCGATTCCGCTGCGCTATATGCATATGCCGGCGGAAGTGGCAGATGAAAAAGATGTGGAAGGGTGCGTTGAGTTGATTGCGCAGTTCCTTGCGGGGTATCAGGGGTAAGAAATTTATTAAAAACCGGCTTCGGCCGGTTTTTTTTTTACAAGAATTTGCCTTGTACAAACTCTCTAAAAAGGGTAAAATAACCTAAAACAAATAATTTTTGGAAGGTGTGACAGCATGAGTAAAATAACAAAAACAGGATTAATTTTAGAGGGCGGAGGCATGCGTGGTGTATTCACAGCGGGAGTTCTTGATTTCTTTATTGAAAAGGGTCTGGAGTTTGATACCTGCTTTGGTGTATCAGCGGGAGCATGTATGGCGTGCAGTTATCTTTCTAAACAAAAAAGCAGAGGGTATCATACATTTACTGATTACATGGATGACCCGGAATACTGTGGAATAAAAAGCCTGATAAAGACCGGAGATTATTTTGGCACAGATATGATATACCACAAAATCCCAGAGGAATTAAATCCTTATGATTACGATACATATAACAGACAAAAAACCAAATTTTATGCGGTTGTTACAAATTGTGAAAGTGGAAATGCAGAGTACAAAGAAATCAAAGATATGAAAAAAGACACTTGTTATGTTCGTGCGTCAAGTTCGCTTCCTCTTATGTCAAGAACAGTCTGGATTCATAAAAAGCCGTATTTGGATGGAGGAATTACAGATTCCATTCCGATTATGGAGGCCCAGAGAATGGGAAATAAGAAAAATGTAGTAGTACTGACTCGTGACAGAACCTACAGAAAAGAAAAAAATAAGCTGATTCCGGCAATGAAAGTCCGTTATGGAAAGAAGTTTCCAAAGCTGATAGAAGCTTTGGAAAACCGTCATATTGGATATAATCAGACTCTGGATTATTTATACCGTCAGGAGAAAGAAGGAAAGGTATTTATTTTACAGCCACAAAAGCCGGTTGAAATCGGAAGACTTGAAAAAGATACGGATAAACTGCACAAGCTATACGAAGAGGGATATGAAACTGCACAGAATTATTATGAGGCATTAAAAGAATACCTTGAGAACTAAAAGACAAAAAAGACGAATTTTCAAGAAATTTTACCTAAATTTAACAGCAATTAGAAGTAAATGACAACTTATAACGATATAATCAAACAGCAAACTAATGTAAGGCGGTGAAAAAATGGCAGTAACAATATTTGCGGCAATTGATATTGGTTCTTATGATGTCAGTATGGATATCTATCAGATTTCTCCTAAAATGGGAATTGAAAAGTTAGATGAAATCCGCAGTAGAATTGAATTAGGGCATGATACGTATACCGATGGAAAAATCAGTTATGAATCTGCACAGAAATTAAGTGAAGTGCTTGGAGATTTTTCCAGAATTATGAAAGAATATAAGGCAGATGCCTATCGTGCCTGTGCAACAAGTACACTTCAGGAAGCAAAGAATGTCTGGATTGTATTAGAGCAGGTGTATCAAAAGACCGGTATCAGAGTCGAAATTTTAAGTAACTCAGAACAGAGATTTTTTGGGTATAAATCCATTGCAGCCAAAGAGACAGATTTTTCTAAAATCATTCAAAAAGGAACTGCGATTATAGAAATTGGTGGCGGAAATGTTCAGATTTCCCTGTTTGATAAGGATGCGTTAGTGACAACCCAGAATTTTAAAATGGGAAGTCTGCGTATCAGGGAGCGTCTGCTTTCTGTAGAAAAAGAGACAGTCTATTATGAAAATTTAGTAGAAGAGCTGATTCACAATGATATTTTAAGTTTTAAAAAGCTTCACTTAAAAGAACGAAAAGTGGATAATATCATTTTGCTGGGTGATTTCTTCATGGAGAAATTGCTGGTCAACAATTATGGAATGGGCGAAAATCGGACAATCAGTAAGGAAGTCTTTATGGAAATGTACGAGCAGATTGTTCATAAATCAGCAGAGCAGTTATCAGTAGAACTTGGAATTACCTTAGAATATGCAAGCATCTTAGTTCCAATGTTAATTATCTGTCGTGTGTTTACGGATGAGATGGGAGCACAGAATCTGTGGGTTCCTGGAACACAGTTAAATGATGGAATTTCTTATGATTTTGCACAGAGCAGACGCCTGATTAAAAGCACTCATAATTTTGAAAATGATATTCTGGCATGTGCCCAAAACATTGCAAAACGTTATATGAGCAGTAAAAGCCATATCCGTGCTGTATTAAAAGTTGCAGAGGCAATTTTTGACAGTATGAAAAAAGTTCACGGAATGGGACAAAGAGAACGACTGCTGTTACAAATTGCGGTGATTCTGCATGACTGTGGAAAATATATCAGTATGAGTGATGTTGCAAAATGTTCTTATGAAATCATTATGTCAACAGAGATTATCGGACTTTCTCATGCAGAAAGAGAAGTCATTGCAAATGTAGTACGATTTAACACACAGCCATTTCAGTATTATGGAGAAGCAGATTCTAAAAGTACGATTGACAGAGACACCTATATGCTGGTTGGAAAACTGACTGCAATCTTGAGAGTGGCAAATGCACTTGATAGAAGTCACAAGCAGAAAGTAGAAAATATAAAAGTGCTTCTTCAGGAACGGGAATTGGTGCTTGTGTTAGATACAGAGGAAAATCTTTTGCTTGAAGAAGGTCTGTTTAAAGAGAAAGCAGATTTCTTTGAAGAAGTCTTTAGTGTTCGTCCGGTATTACGCCGGAAAAAAAGAAAGCAGGTGAAATAATATGGATAATATGCAGTGGAACGAAAAAGAATATACAAAGCCGGAATATTATACCAATCGAGAGTTAAGCTGGGTAAAATTTAATGAGCGTGTCTTAAGTGAGGCAAGAGATAAAAGTCTGCCATTGTTTGAACGATTAAAATTTTTGAGTATTACGGCATCCAATTTGGATGAATTTTTTATGATTCGTGTTGCTTCTTTAAAAGACATGGTTCATGCAAAATATACCAAAACAGATATTGCAGGAATGACAGCAAAAGAGCAGTTAAAAGCACTTTCAAAAGTTACAAAAGAACTGGTAGATACACAGTACAATACCTACAATCGTTCCCTTTTGCCTGCGCTTAAAAAAATTGGATTAAAAGTAGTAGAACGTCATGAAAATTTAACGAAAGAACAGCAGAAATTTGTAGATACATTTTTTGAAGATGAAGTTTATCCGGTACTGACTCCAATGGCAATGGATTCTGCAAGACCATTTCCGTTAATTCGTAACAAAACATTAAATATTGGAGCATTAATTGCAAAGAAAGATAAAAAAGGCAAAGAAGAATTAGAATTTGCAACCGTTCAAGTTCCATCTGTACTGCCAAGAATTGTACAGCTTCCGGATGATAAAGATGGAAATACCGTTGTGATTTTACTCGAAGAAGTCATTGAGCGAAATATCAATAAACTGTTTTTGAGTAATGATGTAGTCTGTGCCTGCCCTTATCGAATCATGAGAAATGCAGACCTTACGATTGATGAAGATGAGGCAGCAGACTTATTAAAGGAAATCCAGAAACAGTTAAAGAAGAGACAGTGGGGTGAGGTCATTCGTCTGGAAGTGGAAGAGCGGATGGATGAGAGACTGTTAAAGATTTTGGAAGAGGAATTTCAGATTAAAGATGAGGATATCTTCAAGATTAACGGTCCGCTGGATTTGACATTTTTAATGAAAATGTATGGACTTTCCGGTTTTGATGAATTTAAAACCAAGCCTTATGTACCGGCGCAGGTTCCGGCAATGATGAATGATGAGGATATCTTTACCCAGATTCGACAGGGAGATATTTTACTGCATCATCCTTACATGACCTTTTATCCGGTTGTAGATTTTGTACAGCAGGCGGCAAAAGACCCGAATGTACTGGCAATTAAACAGACCTTGTACCGTGTCAGCGGAAATTCACCGATTATCAAAGCGCTTGCGCAGGCGGCAGAAAATGGAAAACAGGTTACGGTATTGGTAGAATTAAAGGCAAGATTCGATGAAGAAAATAATATTGTCTGGGCAAAAATGCTTGAAAAAGCAGGCTGTCATGTTATCTATGGAGTCATTGGATTAAAGACCCACAGTAAGATTACACTGGTGGTAAGAAGAGAAGAAAATGGAATCCGCAGATATGTGCATCTGGGAACCGGAAACTATAATGATTCGACTGCAAAATTGTATACGGACTGTGGAATTTTAACCTGTTCTGCAAGAATCGGAGAGGATGCGACGGCAGTCTTTAATATGCTTTCCGGCTATTCAGAACCAAGAACCTGGAATAAATTAGTGGTAGCACCGCTCTGGATGCGAGACAGATTTCTTCATTTGATTGAAATCGAAAGAAAAAATGCATTAGAAGGACGAAAAGCCAGAATTGTGGCGAAAATGAATTCTCTTTGCGACAGAGGAATTATTGCAGCCTTATATGCGGCAAGTGCCGCAGGTGTAAAGATTGACTTGATTGTACGAGGAATCTGCTGTCTGAAAGTGGGAATTCCGGGAATCAGCGAAAATATTACCGTGCGTTCGATTGTCGGAAACTTTCTGGAACACAGCCGGATTTTCTATTTCTACAGCGATGGAAATGAAGAAGTATTTATGGGAAGTGCAGACTGGATGCCAAGAAACTTAGACAAACGTGTCGAAATTGTATTTCCGGTAGAAGATGAACAGTTAAAAGAAGAAGTAAAACACATTTTAGAAATTCAGTTGGAGGACAATGTAAAAGCGCATATTCTTCAACCGGATGGAACGTATGAAAAAGTAGATAAACGAGGCAAAATGCTGTTAAATTCACAGGACTTTTTCTGTGAAGAAGCAACCAGAAGAGCAAAAATCAGACTGCCGGAAACTGCGGCAGATAAACGGATTTTCGTTCCGGCAGAAGCACCGGAAGAATAAAAATAGAATAACTAAGAATGACTGATATTGACTGGTGCCGGACACCTGGTCATTCGATTGCGATGAATAACCTGGTAAAAAAAGGTTATGTAAGCAGAGTAAGAAGTGAAAAAGATCGAAGAGTGGTGCTGATTTTTTTGACAGAAAAAGGGAAACAGGCACATAAACACCATATGGAATTTCATGATGGAATGGTAAAAGCGTTGGTGGAAGCTCTGGATGAAGGGCAGCAGGAGATTCTTGTGAAATCTTTGCTGAATTTGAGAAAATTTTTTGATTCTTATAAAAAGGATTGAGTGTGCAGAAATTATTTTTTTCTGGATTTTGGTATGATAAAAAGGTAAAACATTAGTGATATTAATTGGCATCAGCTAATGTTTTACCTTTTTTTATTATACAAAAAAATTCTGGAATTTAACATGTAGCATCAAATTTCAGAATTTTTGAATAATCAATTCTTGCAAACAACAACCATTAATATATTGTATCTTATCTATATTGATTCATGATTTCAAACAATGATTTATCAATTCGTTCTGCTTCATTATATTCATTTGTAGGTGAATAATTTGTATGAATGCCAAGGCTTTGATAATTTCCATTAGTTACTTTGTATATTGGTGAGCCACTTTGTCTGCCTGTGCTATCTATATAATATCCTAATTTAAAAGTACCACTTGTTGCAATTTTTCCACTCATTGTCCATAAACAAGCAGATTTTTCCGCTGGATATCCTCTTAATACAATCCATGTTCCTACTAAACTGTCAGTTGTCCATGAAGCACCAAAGTATCCTGTTTGAGAGCCTATGTTTGAAGTGAATTCTAAAAGCCCCCAATCATAGTTGGAATTTTCTGACTTTACATACTTAGTATCAGTATGTAACACAGATGCATAATAAACTCCATATGGAGATTCACTTCCATTGCTTCCAGGGTATATTCTAACCCATTCAGCCCATCCGCCTAATGATGAGTCATATACACAATGCCCTGCTGTTACTGCAACACGATTGCCATACATCCAAGCAGTTCCAACGTAAATGCTATCTGAATTAGGAAATTTCATTTCTGCATAGCAAATTGCTGAGTTAGGAAAAGTAGTAGTATCTGTTATTTTATATCTGTTATCTTTTCCAATGATTTCTCTTGTTAAAGGCTTATCTTCTTTTATTCCACTTGGTATAAAAGAATCTGTAGTTCCACTACTGGGATTATTTAAAGTTGTAGGTATCTCATTTAAAAGAATTTCTCCAGTTTCCATATTTTTGCTTATATCCTGACAATTTTTTTGTTCAATTTCGGTTTTTACCACATTGCTATTTGCAAATACGCTTATAGATGTCATAATACTAAGTATCACTCCAAGAAAAAGTAATTGAATTTGTTTCATACAACCTCCTCTCTTGTTTGCAAGAACTTTTAATTATTTTTTGATTTTGGTTGTTTTTTTTATTTGTGCGGGATAAGTTTCTAAGATTTTACCATTGAAATAAACCGTAATTTTATCATTGATTTCTAGTTGTGAAATATCATAATTTTTCGGACAATTACAAAGTATTTTATCGGAGGTATCTGTTTCTAACAGAAATGCTTTCTCATATTTTTCTATAAC
>JAIIAN010000373.1 GCA_022717655.1 Bacillota bacterium
TCAGAACAAAGCAGATTATAAAGCAGGTGGAGCTGGCATCAAAGTAAACAAAAACAATGATGCAGAATACAATGAAAAAGGTATAACACCTGATATTGGCATGCCTGCAAGCGGAGAAGCTGAAAGCACAACGAAAGCTACTATTAGCAAAGGAACTATTGAAATCCGTGATAAAGAGAATCAGAAGCAGGATATCAATAAGCTGAATCGTGATAATGCAAACAGCCTTAATAAGCTTGGCGAGATTTTTGATAAGACAAAAATTGAAGAACGCCAGGAATTAGCTAATTTGTTTGGTGAATTGGCGTATAATGAGATTCACTACATGGATGGCAGCAACGAACAGAAAGCTCTCTATCATGCTGTTGTTGGCGGGATTATGAGTAAGCTTACTAGCGGTAATTTTCTTGCTGGTGTAACTGCTGCTGGAATAAATAAGCTAGTAATTGAAGAAGTTAAAAAAGCGGCTAATTATGAGCCTGATAAAATGCAATGGATAAGTGCAGCATTAGGAGCAGTTGTGGCTGAATTTGTATCTGGTAATGCGCAAGCTGGTGGAAGTGTTGCATCTAGTGCTACTAAGAATAATGATGATTTAGAGGCGGAAATAGCTGCAAGTAATGGAGAGTCGGCCGAAGAGATTATAAAAGTTGATAAAATGGAGACTATTGTTGATGCTGAAGCGGAGATTTTAAAACAATATGGTGTAACCAACGTTTTCCAATTATCTGAAGAAGAGTTTAGCAAAGCAATCAATAAAATAGCCTCTTCTTTGAATGTTTCTGTCGAAAAAGCGCATTATATGGTATATTCGCAAGCTATACTCGATAATAGTATATTTTTTAAAGATGGTCTCGACGGTTCGTATAATGATACGTTAATACAAAAAGCTGTAGTAAATGCTAGCATATTAGCAATAAAAGCTGAGGTTTTACCGAATCCGAGGGAGTTTACAAGTGACTATGTATATTCTTATATAGGAGCTGGGATGAAGTATGCATCTGGAAATATAGGATATATCATGGATAGAGAAGGCAATGTTTATTTGTTTACACAAGAATCGTTAGGAGTAGGATTTAGTACGCCAATATTAGGTGGATATGGAAAGGGCACTATTGAAACTAATTGGAAATTCCAGAATGGTAAAGATGATAAAAAGTTTGCGGAAGCTATTGCTGGAACTAGCTATGGGGTGGGTTTTAGTAATGTAGCAAGCAGTAGTGTTTCTAAAGGTGCAAATGGTGGTGCCATAACTGTAGAAATAGGCGTAGAAAGCAGTGTGGGAGGAACTATATTTGCTAAGCGACAAGCTAGTTTAATTGGAAATATTTATAAAGGAAGTAAAGAATATGAAAATTAAATTTATTTTTTTACTTCTTCTCCTGCTTTTATATGGATTTGGTTCCACAAGATTAGTTAATGTATATAATGTGCCATCAATAGAGCAACAAGAGCAGATGTTCCGTTTAGAAGAAAATCAATTAAATATTAAAGACTTAGGTGATTTCGAAGAAGTTGGAAGAGAATTTGTAAGGAAAAGAACATATATAATATATTATTCTTACAAAGATGAAAAAAAGGCAAAAAAACAAATAATCAAGAATATAAATAATAGATTTCTGAATAATAATTGGAGATATACTGGCGGTTTTAAAATGAATGATGGTAGTTTAGAGAGTGAGTTTGCCAAAGGAAAATGCATTTGTATTGTAATTGTAAAAGATAAAACCATCATTATTAAGTTTAGATATAAAATTTAACTATGTTAATGTAATTCATGAGTTTTATGGCATAGTAAAGATAATAATATGTTTATTGGTTGACTTTTGAAAACAGAAGTGGATGAACAATACCAAACAAATACTTTCGTCAGATGCAGATATATATGCTACATTCTCCTGGGCACTATAATTACAAGACCTTGGTAATATTTTTGTCTCTAAGGATCTGACAATCAACAGCATTGGCGATTTTCTGAACGAAGATGGTTTGGTTGCTGTAGGCGGCAGTGGCACAATTTCTGCCAACAATATTACTAATCAGAATAAGGCAGGCGTAAAGCAAGGCTCTTTAATCAATGCTGCAGGCGATTTGTCGTTGACTGCG
>JAIIAN010000374.1 GCA_022717655.1 Bacillota bacterium
TACTATGTCTGTTCTTAATAAAACTTGTCCAGCAATTGTAGGTGATCCACTTAATTTTAAATAGCCAACTGTTTGGTTTCCATCGACATCAGAACCTCTTAACGAAATACTTTGATCATCTTTATTCGCATTTGTATTATTAGAAATTGTTCCACCTGTAATTTGAGCAACGGCATCTGCTTTAAAACTTTGAATAAAGAGACCACCACACCATGTGGCACCACCTTGATTATTAGAGATTGTTCCGTTTCTCATAATGAATTTACTTCCATCATTTGTATTGGCGCTTAAATAAACCGCACCACCGGCCCAAGTATCTGAATCAGCGATGACTTCATTCTCGATAATTTTTGTATCACCATCCATAATAACCGATGCATTATTCCAAATAGCTAGACCACTTCCGGCATAACCTTTATTTTTTGAAATTGTTCCACCGTTTAAAGTAAGTGATCCATCATGGATACCAATTCCTCCACCTTGACCTATTACATCTGTTACTTCATTTTCAGTAATGAGAGGATTGCCTTCAATTTCAGCTATTGTTTTACTTCCTGTTACGTCAATACCTCCACCATAACTTGCACTATTTTTAGAAATTGTTCCGCCTGTTACTTTTAACTTTCCAGATTGGATGTAAACACCACCACCTCCAGAATACGGATCAGACGCTGGACCTTTCGCAATATTTGCACTAATGGTAGCATTATCAGACACTACTGTGTTAGAATTTTCTCCCCAAGCAGCAATACCTCCTCCATATTGTGAAGTATTACTAGAAACCGTTCCACCAGTAACATTAAGTTTTCCGCCAGCGTTTGCGATAGCACCTGCAAAGTCTACAGCTTCATTTGAATAAATATTTCCTCCTGTAATATTAACAGTTCCATAAGAGTACACTGCTCCTCCGTATTCGGTAGCACTATTTTTGAAGATATTTCCATCATTTATATTAACAATACCTTTAGAGTGTGCAACAAAAATGGCTCCTCCGTATTTGGAAGCACTGTTTTCTGTAATCGTTCCACCATTTACATTTAAAATACCACCTTCTCCAACACTAAAGGCACCTCCGGATGCACCGATATTTTTCTTAATCGTTCCGCCATATAAATTAAATTGTCCATTAACACTTGCAACGGGAGCATCCCCATCTGCATTAACTTTCATCTTATTATTTGTAATCGTTCCATTATACATATTACAAATAACACGAGTTGCATCACCGTCTCCACCAATAGCGAGCATTCCATATTCTGTAACACAATCATGGATATTGATATTATTGATAGTAAGGATTGCTTTTGCTTTATCACCATGACTATCAATTGAGATAACACTATTGCTAATAAGCTTATAATCATTATCTACTCCTAAATCGTAAAACTCCCCACCATTAATTGTTACTACCGCATCACCAGCTTTATAATTCGAATAATCTATTCCTAAAGGAGATGCAGAGATAGCACTATAAGACTTGGTAAACTTAGCGCCGTCATTAACGGTAACACGCCCGTTATCAGAAACACTAATGGCTTGACCCGCGATATATTTTCGATTAGCTTCCCCTTTTCCACCATCAAATGTCACGTTATTGACAATTAAATGTCCACCATCTGATACATTGAAGGTAGAATTCGATGTGAACTCTGATTCTGGTTTAAAAGTAATATTGTTTCCAAGTGTCACTTCTGTTGTAATGGCAATTGCACGTTTTCCACAAACATAAATCGTTCCGCCTTCCCCGGCAAGTTCCAAAGCTTTATCAAGTGTTTGAACGGGACTATCTACAGCGGCACCATTATTAGAATCCAATCCATCTGCACAATTGATATAGATTGTTTTTCCAGCCGCTAATGGTGTTGCTTGATTCGTACTTTGTGTTTGTGACTTTGCTTTTGTTGTAGACACTTTATTCGATGTTTTCGTTTTCTTAACTGTTGTATTTGTTGTTTTAGAATCTTCTATCATTTGTTGAACAACAGTTGATGAATTTCCTGTTGCATTTACAAAAGTTGTAAGTGATCCTGAAACCATCATTGAAAATGTCATCAACACAGGTAATATTTTTTTGTTTTTCATTTATAGAACTCCTTTCTTTATTTA
>JAIIAN010000375.1 GCA_022717655.1 Bacillota bacterium
CCAACTGTAGTGGCAGGTGCATTAAAAGGAGCAATTTTTGCAGCGAATATTTATGAAACGTTAGGATTTGATGTCAGCCCGAATGGAAGTGAAAGCCGGCATGATATTATTCAGGCAGTGACCTTCCATGTACAGGAAGGTGTGATTGAGTTTTGTAAAGGAATCCAGGCGGCAGCACCGGTTGACAGCTTTGTAGAGCCGGAACCGTGGGCAATGCCGGGATATGACAGTGAAGTCATTATGGCAGCGGGAGCTTTCGTCCAGGGTTCTTCAATTGAACTTTCAGCAGATGGACCGATTAAGCCACCGTATACCGTATATTTTCAGGGTGGTCTTACTTGGGCGCACGCAAAATTTGGAATTTTAATGTCACTTCAGAAGTTAGTAGAGAAAGAGATTGCAGTGCTTCCAAAATAGGAGAACAAACAAAATGAAACAGATAAGAGTATGCGTAATTGGGGGAGGCGCTTCCGGGCTGATTGCTTCTATTTTTTCAGCAAAAGAAGGCGCAGCAGTTACTCTTTTAGAAAAAAATGAAAAACCTGCAAAAAAACTTTTAATGACTGGAAATGGCCGGTGTAATTTTACAAATGAATATCAGAGACTGGAATGTTATCACAGCTGTTATGAAAAAGAATCACAGTTTATTCGTGAAGTGTTTCAGCAGTTTTCAATGGAAGAGACTGTAGAGTTTTTTAAAAAGATTGGAATTTATCCAAGAAGCCGTAATGGTTATCTCTATCCGGCCAGCAATCAGGCTTCAAGCGTGGCGGAAGTCTTAGAAGCAGAGGCACGTTTTCGGAAGGTAAAAATAAAATTAAATGAACAGGTGATAGGGATTGAAAGAAATAAAAAGAGCGATACGTGGCTGGTAAAAACAAAAGGCTGGCAGTATGAGGCAGAACGAGTGATTCTTACCTGTGGTTCTCCGGCTTCACTTTTAGAAGAGGAAGGCTGGGATGGATATACACTTGCAAAAAGTCTGGGACATCAGGTTGTGCCAGTGCTTCCTGCGCTTGTTCCGCTGGTTTGTAAAGCTGGATTTTTAAAACAATGGGCTGGTGTAAGGGTAGAAGGTCAGATTTCTTTTATGCAAAAAGGGAAATGTCTTGCTTATGAACGAGGAGAATTACAGCTCACGGAATATGGTGTTTCAGGAATTCCGGTCTTTCAAATCAGTGGCTGTGTGGCAAGGAACTTAAAAGAAAATGGGCAGGGAAGTGTAAAATTAGATTTCATGCCGGATTTTACGATAGAAGAGGTCGAAGCATTTTTAAGAGAGCGTAAGGAAAACTGTAGCTACAAAAACTTAAAAGAATTGTTGATTGGTTTGTTTCCTGCAAAACTGATTCCGATACTGGTGACCAAAAAGATAACAGAAAAAGAACTGGCATTCCGAATAAAAAATCTGGAACTTCCATTAAAGGGAACAAAATCCATTCGTCAGGCACAGGTATGTCAGGGCGGAGTCAGTGTTTCTGAGATAAATGAAAAAACAATGGAGTCAAGGCGTTGTCCTGGTATTTATTTTGCAGGTGAAGTCATTGATGTGGATGGAATTTGTGGAGGATATAATCTGCAATGGGCCTGGTCAAGTGGTGCGATAGCCGGAATGTATGCCGGAAAGGAGAATACATGATTACACTACAGCAAGTAAAACTTCCAATTTCTCATACAAAAGAAGAATTGGAAAAAAAGATTTTAAAGACATTGCGAATCAAAAAAGAAGAATTACTTAGGTATGAAATCAGAAAACAGTCTTTGGATGCAAGAAAGAAACCAGAATTGTTCTTTGTCTATACCATTGATGCAAGTGTAAAAAAAGAAGAGACAGTAATAAAAAAAGTAAAAGAAAAAACCGTATCAATTACAAATCGGAAAAAATTTGAATATCCAGCTGTAATAGAATGGTCAAAAGCTTCACGTCCGGTTATCACAGGAAGTGGTCCGGCAGGATTGTTCTGTGCGTATTATCTTGCAAAAGCAGGACTTGCTCCGCTTGTAATTGAGCGTGGTGACCCAGTTGAGAAAAGAATGGAAAAAGTAGAGACATTCTGGAAGGAAGGGATTCTTGATACAGAGTCGAATGTACAATTTGGAGAAGG
>JAIIAN010000001.1 GCA_022717655.1 Bacillota bacterium
ACTCAGGAGGAAAACAATGTCTATCTCTGAAAAAATAAAAAATGAAATCGTACCTCAGTTTCTGTATAACGGTACATTTATTTATGAAGAACCATTTGGCTGTGGTCACATCAACAGTACATTTGCCGTTTATTTCAGCCGTGAAACGAAACCGCCTGTCCGCTACATCCTTCAGGCTATCAATACTTCTATTTTTAAAGACCCTTATGGATTGATGGAAAATATTGAAGGCGTTACTTCTCACTTAAGGAAAAAATTAATTGAGCAGGGAAAAGACCCAAGCCGTGGAACTCTTACTGTTATTCCTACAAAATCCGGCTCTTCCCTTTTTAAAGACAGCGAAGGGGTTTACTGGAGAAGCTATACTTTTATTGAAGATGCAACCTGCTATCAGACCATTTCTTCTCCTGAAATCTTCAAAAATGCCGCAAAAGCGTTTGGACATTTTCAGAAACTGCTTGCCGACTATCCAGCTGACACCCTGCATGAAATCATCCCAAATTTCCATAACACTCCATCCCGCTATGAAGATTTTAAAGCGGCCATAAAAGCAGATAAAAAAGGTCGTGCAAAAAATGTACAGCAGGAAATCGAATTTTATCTGGAGCGTGAAACCGACGGAAAAACAGTAGTTGATGCCATCAATGCCGGAAAACTTCCACTTCGTGTAACCCATAATGATACAAAGCTGAACAACATTATGATGGACAATACCACAAACGAGGGAATCTGCGTCATTGATTTGGATACCGTAATGCCCGGTTCTGTTTTATACGATTTTGGTGACAGCATCCGTTTTGGCGCAAGCACTGCTGCCGAGGATGAAATTGATTTAACCAAAGTTTCCATGAGCTTAGAGCTCTTTGAAGCTTACACTGCCGGTTTTCTTTCTGAAGCAGGCGATTCTTTAACAAAAGAAGAAATTGAACTGATTCCATTTTCTGCAAAACTGATGACTCTCGAATGTGGACTTCGTTTCCTTACTGATTATTTAAATGGGGATACCTACTTTAAAATTCAAAGAGAACATCATAATCTTGACCGCACCCGTACTCAGATGATTCTGGTTGCTGACATGGAACGTAAAATGGATGATATGAAACAGATTGTCACAAAATACGTCTAAACTTTCTCTGTTCAACTGAAATTTAAGGAGGAATTCTTTATGGAGCAGACAATTTCAATCGAGAAGATTTTAAAAGAACTTTATCACATATCCGGTTTCCGTATCAGTGTTTACGATACTTATTTTCAGGAAATTGCTGCTTTCCCGAAAGAACTCGGCTGTCTCTGTTCTCTGATACAGAAAAATCCGGAAGGTCGAAAACACTGCGTAGAACAGGATATCATGGCATTTCATAAAGTACAGGATGAAAAACGGCTTCACATTTATAAATGCCACTTAGGACTATATGAGGCAGTTGCCCCGCTTTATAGTTTCGGTACTTTAACCGGATATCTGATGATGGGTCAGACTATGGATAAAGGAAAAGAAGCTGCAAGACAAACTTTTAAAAAGGCACTTCCTTATATGGAAGAAGACGAATACGATTTGCTGAAAGATGCTATCGCACAGATTCCGGTCAGTGACCGCCAGACCATTGATTCTCTTGTCACAATTATGGAAATCTGCGCCCAGTACATTACCCTTACAAACCGTATGCAGTTAACCAAAAAAGAACTGGTTTCGGAAGTACACAGCTACATTGAAGAACGCTATGGACAGCATATCACCATTGATAATCTGTGTTCTCAATTCTTCTGTAGTCGTTCTTCCCTTACCAGAAAATTCAAAGAGACTTACGGAATTTCGATTCATACCCATATCAGTGAAGTCCGGATTAGAAACAGCTGTCACTTATTAGAGTCATCTGATTTGAGTATTGGAGAAATCGCTTTCCGCTGTGGATATAATGACCAGAATTATTTTACCCGTGCCTTTTACAAATCAAAAAAAATGACCCCAAGGGATTATCGAAAGAAATTCCGTTAGGGTACTTTAAACGCTTAATCAATTTTAACAAAAACCGTTACCACTTTTTTTAATTTAAGTAACAACGGTTTTTTCTTTTTTATTATTCTGCAGTTTCTGTTGTTTCGGTATCAGCATTTTCACCTGCATCTGTATTCTCATCTGCCTGTGTACTGTCAGAGGATTCCTCTGTTGTTTCGGTTGTTTCTGTAATATCTGTACTTTCGGTTGTTTCCGAACTATCTGTTGTTTCGCTTGATGTATCAGCCTGTTTGAAGCTGTAAACATCTTTATCTGTTAATGTTACTGTTTTCCATACTTTTTTATCGATTGTAATTTTTGTTTTCTTTGCCCATTTTTTAAGCAGGTCATTGTATGCATCCTGTTTTCTTTCTTTTACAATGCTGTCTTTTTTTGTCTGAGTAGAATCTTTATCAAAAACACTGTCCATACGGACTACATAGTATCCGTCACTGCCTTCGATAACATCAGAAGCAAGCTGACCATCTTCTGTCAGTTCTTTTGCTGCTTTCATTACATCAGCATCAAGAGAGGAATCTTCATCGTCTTCATTTGTGCTGTAAGTTGCTGTAGAAGAACTAAGAGACTCATCCACTCCTTTTGCAAGACTGTCCACATCTGCGCCGGCAATATCTTCCTGCGCTTTTATTTTATCTAATACC
Organism: Bacillota bacterium; assembly: GCA_022717655.1. Taxonomy (GTDB): domain Bacteria; phylum Bacillota; class Clostridia; order Lachnospirales; family Lachnospiraceae; genus Blautia. Next base: position 2,656 of record JAIIAN010000001.1, read on the forward strand.
TGCTGTGCCTGGTCTTTCTTTGCAGCCTTTTCTTCATCCGTCAACTCTGTAGAATTTCCCTCATCATCTGTAGTCGCCGCTGTAGAAACCTTACAGTACGTAATTTTACTCTGCTGTGCTTCTTTATCTTCTACATTGGTATCTACATCAGCTGTCATCGGGTCATACATCTTTGTCTGATAGCTGTATAACTCAAGCAGTTTTTCAATATCAGACTGAGCCACTGCAAGTTTTGCAATCGTTTCTGCATCATTGTCTGTCATAAATTTTTCTGCTGCGGCTTTTAATTCTTTCTGTTCTTCATCTGTGATGGTCACATCATAATCTTTTGCATGCTGTTCTAACAGTACCAGATTATGGAGCTGGTCCATGATATCCTCTTTGGTGCTTTCTGCATAAGTTTTGCCATCATCACCTTTATTTTCCCACATTCCTGTAGTGGACGTTCCAAACATGGAATAGTAAGACATCATCTGAGCCTGTGTCATACGAAGCATCATATTCACTGTTCCGGCTGTAATTTCTTCCTTTCCAACCGTCGCTACTGTCTTTGTTCCATCTAATGTACTTCCACATCCAGTTAAACCGGTCATTGTCAATGTTGCCGCAAGAGTGGTGCAGGCAAGAACCCTTCCTAATTTATTCATAACTTCCTCCCGTATTTTCTATAATTTCGTTCAAACGATTGTAAAATCTGATGTACTTGTTAAGTATAATCTTTATTGTCCCTTTGGGCAAGGGATTTTTTGTGAATTTTCTGGTAATAATGCCTCAAATTCATGAAGAATTTGCGGAACAAGGTCAAGTGCCTTATAGAACTCTTTCGATTTTCTTCCCTTTAATGAAATCAGAAAGTAAAATTCTTTTCCTGTCCGCACAGACATCTGGTCTTTATACTTTTCCAAAATCGCAGGAATCTCTTCGGTTTTTAACTTTCCACGCTCAAACATCGTTACCTTTACTTCCTGATTGGTCTGCTTGATTTCTTTTACATAAACCCTGTGTGCAAGTGCTTTTAAATTTGCAATCGCAAGCAGATTCTGTACTGCCTTTGGCGGTTCTCCAAAACGGTCCATTAACTCTTCTAACATATCTTCATATTCTTCTTCATTTTCAATTCCGGCAATCCGCTTATAAATATCCAGTTTCTGATATTCATTTGGAATATATTTTGGCGGAATGTAGGCATCCATATCTAAATCAATCGTTGTCTCAAATTCTTCTGCCTGTTCGATTCCTTTTTCTTCCTGAACCGCTTCATTTAACATTTTACAGTACAAATCATATCCCACCGCTTCGAGATGTCCATGCTGTTCTGCACCTAGAAGATTTCCCGCACCACGAATTTCCAAATCTCGCATCGCAATCTTAAATCCACTTCCCAAATCCGTAAATTCTCGAATCGCATGCAGTCTTTTTTCTGCTACTTCTTTTAACACCTTGTCTTTTTTATACATTAAAAAGGCATACGAAGTGCGGTTGGAACGCCCTACACGTCCACGAAGCTGATAAAGCTGGGACAGCCCAAGCCGGTCCGAATCATGAATAATCATGGTATTTGCATTTGAAATATCAAGACCTGTCTCAATAATCGTGGTGGATACCAGCACGTCAATTTCTCCATTGATAAATCCATACATAATTTTTTCCAACTGATGTTCCGGCATCTGACCGTGTGCAAAGGCTACCTTTGCATCCGGTACTAACTTTGCTATCCGATTTGTAATTTCATCAATATCATTGACACGATTATAGACATAATAGACCTGTCCACCCCTTGCCAGCTCGCGGTTAATCGCCTCTCTTACCATCTCTTCGTTATATTCCATTACGTAAGTCTGAATCGGCATACGGTCCATCGGTGCTTCTTCTAATACACTCATATCACGGATTCCAATCAGGCTCATGTGCAGGGTTCTCGGAATCGGGGTTGCCGTCAGCGTCAATACATCCACATTTTCTTTGAGCTTTTTGATTTTTTCTTTATGCGTCACGCCAAACCGCTGTTCCTCATCCACAATCAACATTCCCAAATCTTTATAGACCACATCTTTTGACAATAATCGATGCGTTCCGATTACGATATCCACAAACCCTTTTTTCAAATCCTCAATAGTTTTTCTTTGTTCTGCCGGAGTCTTAAACCGACAAAGCAAATCAATCCGCACCGGAAAATCTTTCATTCTCTGGACAAAGGTATTGTAATGCTGTTGTGCAAGAATGGTTGTCGGAACAAGATAGACCACCTGCTTATCTTCCTGAACCGCTTTAAATGCCGCACGAATTGCAATTTCGGTCTTTCCATATCCGACATCCCCGCAGACCAGACGATCCATAATCTTGTTACTTTCCATATCTTTTTTAGTCGCTTCGATTGCCGCTAACTGATCATCCGTCTCCTCAAATGGAAACATTTCTTCAAATTCTTTCTGCCAGACCGTATCCGGCTCATAGCAGTAGCCATTTTTTTCCTGCCTTGCAGCATAAAGAGCAACCAAATCTTTTGCAATATTTTTTACTGCGCCACGTACTTTTGTTTTAGTCTTGTTCCATTCCTGACCGCCTAATTTATTTAACTTTGGCGCACGAGCCTCCGCTCCGGCATATTTCTGCAGTAAATCCAACTGGGTTGCCAGAATATATAAATTGCTGTTACCAGCATATTCGATTTTAATATAATCTTTTATCACTTTATCTACGGTAACTTTTTCAATTCCACGGTAAATTCCCAGTCCATGATTTTCATGAACCACATAATCTCCAATGGAAAGTTCTGAAAAGCTCTGAATTTTCTTTCCGCTGTACTCGGTTTTCTTCCGCTTCTTTTTCTTCTCTTTCCCGAAAATGTCACTCTCGGTAATCAGTACAAAACGCACCATCGGATATTCAAATCCACTTCTCGCATACCCATAAGTCGTTACAATCTCGCCCTCATGAATTTCACGATTTCTATCTTCCGTGTAAACAGCCGTCAAATCCTCATTTAATAAATCCTGAGCCAGACGTTTTGCCCTTGTCCTTGAACCGGACAATAATAACACCTGATACCCCTGCTTTTTCCATTTTTTTAAATCTTTTACCAGAAGTTCAAAGCTGTTATTGTACGAATTAACCGATTTGGTTGTCAGATAAAACGACTCATTTACCTGCCAGTCCTCTTTCTGCTGTTCCATCGTACAGATTCCAATACCGTTTTTCTGATTGATTTTATGAACCAGCAGTTTTTTTCCGCACAATAAATCCGTCTGTCCTGCCAGAAGATAGCCTTTTTCCAGGCGGTGCTTCATACTCTCACGAAATTCGGTTTCCACTGCTTCCACACTTGACAGAAGATGATTTGTTTCGTCTAAAAAAAGGAGTGTATCCTCCTCTTCAAAATAGTCTAAAAAAGTGACTGGTTCTTTATAAAAATACCGAATAAAATGTTCTGCTGATGAAAAATCACGATACTCCCGCATGGAATTAATAGCTTCATTTACCGTATTCTTGATACGTCCGGCTTCTTCCGGCAAAAGGGCATCCCGAAATGCCTGCATCGTCTTACTCAGCTCTTTTTCAATGGATTTTAGTCCTTTTTCTAAAACCGAATCATCCAGCACCATTTCTTCTGCCGGATAAATCGTAATCTCGTCCAGATTTTCAATGGAACGCTGGCTCTCGGCATCAAAACTGCGGATAGAATCAATTTCATCGCCCCACATTTCGATTCGCACCGGATTCTCCTCGGTCAAAAGAAAGATATCCACAATTCCACCGCGCATGGCAAACTGCCCTGGTGCTTCTGCCTGCGCATTGTACTCAAATCCCATATCAATCAAGTCTTTTTTTAATGCTTCCGTATCGAGCACACTGTCATTTTTAAAATGCAGGACATGTTTTTCTAGTACGGAAAGTGGAAGAAGATAATCCATACAGCCACTGATGCTTGTCACCACCGTCACACTCTTTTTTTCCAAAAGTGCTGCAATCACCTGCATCCGCTGTTTCGTAAGCAGATTTCCATGAATATCCGCATCAAAGAAAATTAAATCTCTCGCCGGATAGTAAAATACATCCGGATAGTAAAATTTTAAATCTTCGTACAGCTCTTTTGCTTTTAATTCATTTTCCGCAATGACAAGACGGTTCTTCTTTTCCTGACCCAGTCCATAAATCACATGCGCTTTTTGTGAATCAATACATCCGGCAAGCTGTAAAATTCCACGATTTTTCTCTATTCTGTTTTTAATTTCTTCGTATTCACCAAGTTTTGAAAGTGGCTGCAAAAGTGCCTGCATGTTTTCTCCCTCAATTATTCTGTACTCCTGAAATCTTTCCAGTCCTTCTGCACATTCAAGTATGGAAAAATTTCAAGAGCCCATGATTTTTACATTATTTCTTTTTTGCGTTATAACGGTTCATGGCAGTTTCAATGCCTTCTTCTAAAATCAATTCCACCGCATCCGCAGCTTCTTTGATTGCTTCATCGACCAGGACACGCTCGTCTTTATCAAAATGTCCCAGTACATAGTCCGCCAAATCCCATCCTTTTGGTTTTGCTCCGACTCCGACCTTAATTCGGTAGAAATTTTGAGTTCCAAGCTGGGCAATAATGTTTTTGATTCCATTGTGTCCACCGGCACTGCCTTTTTTACGGATTCTGATTTGTCCTGGGTCTAAATCAATATCATCATAGATGACAATCAATTCTGTCTCTGCATCCATTTTATAATAATTGATTAATTCCCTGACTGCCTCTCCGCTTAAATTCATATAAGTCATCGGCTTTGCGAGAATGACTTTTTCTCCGGCAATCATTCCTTTGCCATACATCGCTTTTCGGTCAATTCCAGAGCCGGCAATCCGATGACGGTCTATCAATTCATCAATGGTATCAAATCCCATATTGTGACGGGTTTTATCATACTGTTTTCCTGGATTTCCAAGTCCTACTATTAAATACATATCAACCTCTTAACTAAAATATACCAATTCGTCTTTTAACGGTTCTGTTTCTTCCACAGAAATCGCATAGAGCACCGGACCAGTTTCTCCGTAAGCCGGTACAAATTCATACTTCACCTTGGCTACGACATTCACCCATTTTCCGGTTTTTAAATGACGTGCCTCATCGCTCTTGCAGACAAATCCTAAAAATGTGGTATCATCTGCACAGCATGTCATTGCCATACGTCCTGGTACAAATTCATTTTTAGCAAATTCTCTGGATTTTAACACCATTCCGGTAAAGGAAACTTTCTTTCCATTATAAGTATCCGCATGGTCTCTTGCATCCAGATACCAGATTCCATAATCTTCATTTGGAATTTCAATCGTCTCTGCATTGACATCAAATGGCATTTCACCGTCAAAAATATCTTCGATTTCGCCCTCTTCATCCTCAAAAATCAGTTCTGCGCTTGGATTTACCACCTTGATGCTTCTCCTGAAGTTTGCAAGTGGAAGTTCGGTATCTGCACGGTTAAATAATACCAAATCTGCATTTCTTACCATTTCCATAAACAGAGATTTCATATTGTTGAGATAAACCTGGAAGGTACTCGCATCGACTGTCACAATATGCTGTTCGATTCCCCATCCAGACGGGAATGTCAGTTCTTCTAATTTACTTACCTGCCACATTCCATTGTATTCAATGATAACTCGACCCGGATTATAAAATGCATCATAAGCAACCAGACGCTCTGTAGTCAGTTCTTCAATGCTGTCGATTACTTCTACAGAAGTACGGCTTTTTTTCAGCACTTTTTTATCGTATTCCTCTTCACCCTCCTCACAGAGAATTAAAAGAGTCGGTTCATCAATCTGGAAATAATCCTGTGCGAGTGTAAAATTCAAAAATGATGTTTTTCCACTCTCAAGAAAACCTGTCATAAGGTAAATCGGTACTTTAAATTCATCCATTTTTTTATAACCTTTCTTAAATATCATGATGTGAGTGCCAACCTTTAAGTTCAACACTCACATCTTAATCTTATTTGTCTCGTTTTTGTATTGTTATCTCTCGTACTTTTGACACTTACAGTCAAGTTGAAGCAGGAGACTTTCTTGATTCGGTCAAATTATGCAAGACCAAATAATTTGGCCAGGTTTGCTTCATTCATCTTAGAGCCAATGACACAGATTCTTCCTGTGTATTCCGGTGCACCTTCACGTACATCAGCTTCACCTGGAACCATATCAAAGTAAATCCACTGTCCATCTTCGCCTTCTACCATACCTTTTGCACGCAGTACCATTCCGTACTCGTCATTATGATTAGAAAGTGCTTCCAGAATTTCATGAATTCCTTCTTTTGTATATTTCTTTGTTGTCTCTTTGCCCCAGCTTGTGAACACTTCATCTGCATGATGGTGATGATGATGTTCGTGGTCATGATCGTATCCACATCCACATTCTTCATGGTCGTGGTCATGATGATGTTCATGCTCGTGATCGTGGTCGTGTCCGCATCCACATTCTTCATGGTCATGATGATGTTCATGCTCGTGATCATGGTCGTGTCCGCATCCACACTCTTCATGGTCATGGTCGTGATGGTGTTCATGCTCGTGATCATGGTCGTGTCCGCATCCACACTCTTCATGGTCATGGTCGTGGTCATGATGTCCACCGCATACTGGGCACACTTCCTCTTCCATTAATTCTTTTTCCAAAGAGCGGTTATTTTCCATTGTATCCAAAATCTTTTCTCCAGAAAGTTTTTCAATCGGAGTTGTGATAACTGCTGCTGTCTGATTCAGTCCACGGATAATCTCAAGTGCTGTTGCAATTTTTTCTTCAGATGCTTTATCGGTTCTGCTTAAGATAACAGTTCCTGCATACTCAATCTGGTTGCTGAAAAATTCACCGAAGTTTTTCATATACATTTTGCATTTTGTTGCATCCACTACAGTTGTAAAGCTGTTTAACTTGATTTCTACTTCGTTTTCAATTTTCTGAACAGCTTTGATAACATCAGAAAGTTTTCCAACACCTGATGGTTCGATTACGATACGCTGTGGTTCATATTTTGCGATTACTTCTTTTAAAGCAGTTCCAAAATCACCCACTAAAGAACAGCAGATACAGCCGGAATTCATTTCACGAATCTCTACTCCTGCTTCTTTTAAGAAACCGCCGTCGATACCGATTTCACCAAATTCATTTTCAATGAGAACAACCTGCTCGCCTTTATATGCCTCTTTTAATAACTTTTTAATCAATGTTGTTTTACCTGCTCCAAGAAATCCTGAAAAAATATCAATTTTTGTCATCTTCAATTACTTCCTTTCCAAAACAAATGTTTAAAGACTCCAAGCGTACATTTTGTATAGCACGGTAAAAGGGGACGAAAGTTCCACTTTCAGTACTTCCGCCCCTGTTTATCATCTATTTTAGGATTTTACCACAACTAACTCGAAATTGTCTAGTCCATCATATAAAAAATAGCTGGTATCAAATAATTTTTTTCTGACAATCTTTTCACTTTCTTTTTACGAAAAGTGTGTTAGAATGAGATGGAACATGTTGTTGAAAAAAGGGGATTTTTATTATGTACAGTTTTCAGAATGATTACAGCGAAGGAGCACATCCAAACATTCTTCGCGCACTTGAAACCATCAACTACCACCAGAATAATTCTTACGGATTAGATGAGCACTGCGATAATGCCCGTGATAAAATCCAGGAATCACTGGAAAATTATGGAGTTGATATTCATTTTATTACCGGAGGAACGCTGACGAATCTTACGTTTCTTTCGCATGCTCTGCGCCCTTATGAGGCAGTCATCAGTGTGGATACCGGTCATATTAATACACACGAAACCGGAGCGATTGAAGCAAGCGGACATAAAGTGCTCTCTATTCCTTGTACCGATGGAAAACTGACTGCTGACCTGATTCGTCCGGTCTTAAAACAGCACGAAAATGAGCATTGGGTAGAACCTCGTCTGGTCTATATTTCTCTCCCAACCGAACTCGGAACCGTCTACACAAAAGAAGAACTTGAGAAACTTTATCAGTTCTGCAAACGCCACAATCTGTATCTCTATATCGATGGTGCACGTCTTGCCATGGCACTTGCCGTAGAAGAGACCCAGCTGACCTTAAAAGATTTGCCGGATTTATGCGATGCCTTTTATATTGGCGGTACAAAAAACGGAGCTATGTTTGGAGAAGCACTCGTTTTAGTAAACGATGATTTAAAAGACCATTTCCGTTTTAATATGAAACAGCGTGGTGCGATTCTCGCCAAAGGCTGGATGATTGGCGTACAGTTTGAAGAACTCTTTCAAGATAATTTATATCTCGAACTCGGAAAACGCAGTGTTGCACTTGCCCAGCGTTTAAAACAGGGATTCATTGACTGCAAGATTCCATTTTTATGCGATTCACCTACCAATCAGCTTTTCCCTATTTTCCCGGATGAATTCGCCAAAAAGATTAATGAGAATTATGTCACAACTTTCCAGTGCAAACCGGATGAAAACCATACCTGTCTTCGTTTCTGCACCTCCTGGGCGACAAATGAACAGGCAGTTGAAGATTTTATCAAAGATTTAAAACAGTGGTCTTATATCTATGCTTGACAAACATTAGAATAGACGATATGATATAAAGAAAAAGGGGAGCTGACGCGTCGGCTGAGAGGAAATGCGAACGGATTTCGACCCTAAGAACCTGATACGGATAATGCCGGCGTAGGAAGCATATTTTAGTGTGAACAGTTAAGGTGTACCCGTTTGGGGTGCACCTTTTTTTGTTTCTTTTCTGTTTCGTTAGAAACTGCCTATTTATATGCTGAAGCAAAAGCTTATCGGATAAGCGAAAGGAGTACACACACTATGAGTTACACAACACAGATGGATGCCGCAAGGAAAGGCATCATCACAAAAGAAATGGAAATCGCAGCAAAGAAAGAAAACATGGATGTCAAAGAATTAATGGAATACATGGCAAAGGGACAGGTTATCATCCCTTGCAATAAACTCCATACTTCAATTGAACCAAATGCAATCGGTTCGATGCTGAAAACAAAAATCAACGTAAACCTTGGAATTTCCAGAGACTGGAAAGACATGGATATGGAAATCGAAAAAGTAAACAACGCAGTCAAAATGGGGGCTGAATCCATCATGGATTTAAGTTCTTACGGAGATACCCGTACCTTCCGTAAACGTCTTACCAAAGAATGTCCGGCCATGATCGGTACTGTTCCGATTTATGACGCAGTTGTTTATTATCACAAACCATTAAAAGAAATCACTTCCAAAGAATGGATTGATATCGTGCGTATGCATGCGGAAGACGGGGTTGACTTTATGACCATCCACTGTGGTATCAATAAAGCCACCGCAGGACGTTTCAAAGCAAACCGTCGTCTTACCAACATCGTTTCCCGTGGTGGTTCTATCATTTTTGCATGGATGGAAATGACCGGTGAGGAAAACCCATTCTATGAACATTATGATGAAATTCTTGACATTTGTCGCGAATACGACATCACTATGAGTCTTGGAGATGCCTGCCGTCCAGGATGTTTAAAAGATGCTTCTGATATCTCCCAGATTGAAGAGCTTGTTACTTTAGGCGAACTGACCGCACGTGCATGGGAAAAAGACGTACAGGTTATGGTAGAAGGACCTGGTCATATGCCAATGAACCAGATTGCCGCAAATATGGAAATTCAGAAAACAATCTGCAAGGGTGCACCTTTCTATGTACTCGGACCTTTAGTAACGGATATCGCTCCAGGCTATGACCATATCACAGCCGCAATCGGTGGTGCAATCGCTGCTGCTTCCGGAGCTTCCTTCCTTTGCTATGTAACTCCTGCAGAGCATCTGCGTCTGCCAAGCCTTGATGACGTAAAAGAAGGCATCATCGCTTCTCGAATTGCAGCACATGCCGCAGATATTGCAAAAGGCGTAAAAGGTGCCATCGAATGGGATCACCAGATGAGCCTTGCAAGAAAGAAATTAGATTGGGAAGAAATGTTTGATATCTGTATTGACCCGGAAAAAGCAAGACGCTACCGCGCCGAAGCCAAACCGGAAAAAGAAGATACCTGCAGTATGTGTGGAAACTTCTGTGCTGTAAAAAACATGAACCGTATCTTAGACGGGGAAATTGTAAATATTTACGATGAATGATACTACAACTGATAAGATAAAATGACAAAAATGGAGTTTTTGGCTCAAACCAAAAACTCCATTTTTTCAAAATATTTGATATACTCTGCTTTCGTTTCTATTTTTGCTCCCATTCCAAGCAATATTCCCGCTATAATGCTTCTATGACAAAGCGCTTCTTTCTCACAGTAACATCCCAGTATGATATTTTTTTCTCTGCTTTTTTCACACAACCATCCAAGCTTCTCTAGCGCACTTTGATTTTTTACAAGGTCGTCTAAAAAACCAGGTACATAAACGGTTTGAAAATATTCTTCATCAAAGATTCCAAGGTGGAATGCCTTTCTGTATGCTTTAAATACTTCCTTTGAAGGACTCAGTTCCTGCACCAGCTTTTCTGTTGTGGGAGTTGAGTCTGGGGAACGGACAATCCACCAGACTTCATCATATTTTGTTTCATCAATTTTGGGGATACATCCGGTGTAAATCATGATGGTTCACCTCTTTTCTCTTTCTTTTCCACCTTATCCTTGATGGTTAGCGAAAAAGTTTATATTGATTTTTCTATTATTCTAACATATGATGATTATAGCTAAGGAAATTGGTGAGTTTCCAATAGGCAAAACAAAAACCCTCAGAGTTGCCCCTCTGAGTTTTTTTTTGTAGTATACCATAAGCTTTTATACTAATAAAGAATTGATTTATATCCTCATTCCACCTGATTCTAATATGGACTTATCATATCACAATATGCTAAGATTAATATTATATTTCTTGGCTCGAAAGGAGGTCTTCCAATGCATACATTCCATCTTCCAGTCGGAATTTCTGATTTTGCAGAAATTCGGGAAAATCATTTTTACTATGTCGATAAATCGTTGCTAGTGGAACAGCTATTAAAAACAACTGGCACAAAAGTGACTTTAATTACACGCCCTAGACGTTTTGGAAAAACAATCGGAATGAGCATGTTAGCAAATTTTTTTGACATAAGAAAAGAGAGCAGCAAGTTATTTGAAGGACTAAACATCACGCAAAATCAGACGTTATGCAAAAAATGGATGAATCAATGGCCAACTATCTTCTTTTCTTTAAAAGATATCGACGGTTTGACATTTGAGAGTGCCTATAATCAGCTTCTAATTCAAATCTCAGACCTCTACAAAGAACACACTTACCTGCTAGACTGTGAAGAAATTGACAGCGATGATAAAAAAATTTTTCTTAAATTAAAGGCAACTGAAGCAAATGAGGCACAGGTAAGCCGCGCTTTAAGCACTTTAATGCGTATGCTAAATATCTATTATAAAAAACCTGTTATCCTCCTTTTAGACGAATACGATGTTCCTATTGCAAAAGCAAGCACTCATGGTTACTATGATAAAATGCTTGAGGTAATGAAACTGATGATGAGCACTGCTTTAAAAGATAATAGTACCCTTCATTTTGCCGTCATTACCGGATGTTTAAAAATTGCCAAAGAAAGTATTTTTACAGGAACCAATAATTTTGTTTCCGATACAATCACAGATTCCAGATTGAACGAATATTTTGGTTTTACTCAAGAAGAAGTCAATACTTTGTTAAAAGCCGCAAATGCAACAACCCATTCCGAAGAAATAAAACACTGGTATGATGGTTATCATTTCGGGAATGTTGACGTTTACTGTCCGTGGGATGTAATGAATTATCTACGTGACCTTCAATTAAATCCAAATGCAAAGCCTGAAAGTTATTGGAATAATACCAGTGATAATTCCATCATCCGTTCTTTTATTGATTATGCCGGAAGTAATATTACAAAAAAACTAGAGACTCTACTTTCCGGAAATTCTATTTCTCAACAGATTGATGAAAACCTCACTTACGATTATCTACATTCTTCTGAAGAAAATTTATGGAGTATTTTGTATCTAACAGGTTATCTGACAAGCTCAAAAACCGACTCTCTTTCTGTCTCTGGCAGTAATGAAATTTCTACATTAAAAATTCCAAATGCAGAAATAAAGGAAATTTTTGAGACAACTATTATGAAATGGTTTAGCGATAATGCAAAAGTCTGGAATCGAAAAGCATTATTTGATGCAGTCTGGAACGGAGACAGCCTTTCTTTAACAGAAGAAATGAGCAAACTTCTAAGAAGAACCATCAGTTATCATGATTACAAAGAAGATTTTTATCATGCCTTTCTTGCCGGTATCTTCACTGGTGCAGGGTACATGGTGGAATCTAATCGGGAACACGGTGAAGGACGAAGTGATGTGGTTGTTTATGATTCTTTGAATGGAAAGGTTGCAATCTTTGAAGCTAAATATTCTGAAAAATTAAAAGATATGGAAAATGACTGTAATCGTGCACTTCGTCAGATAAATACCCGAATGTACGCAGAAGAATATGAAGATGACTACGACCAGATTCTTTGTTATGGTATTTCATTTTTTAAAAAACGGTGTCTAGTTAAAATACAGTAATTTCCTAATAAAAAACGGAGTTTTCAGACCCCAAAAGTCCAAAAACTCCGTCCTCTAATTAATATGTAAATACAGCAACTCCATAAGCCGGTAATGGATATGCGAAAGAAAATGCTCTTCCATCACATTCTTTTTTCTGTGCCATATAAACGGTTTTCTCTACCGGCACATCTCCACCAAATTTCGGATCTTTGCTGTTTAATACCAGACGGTACTGTTTCTTTTTCGGAACACCGACACGATAATCATCCCTCGCTACCGGTGTACAGTTAATGACAAACAACAGATTATTTCTTCCTGTCGGTGATTTTCTGATAAAGCTGTAAATGCTTCTGTAAGCATCATCCGCATTAATCCACTCAAATGCACCTTCTGTGTGGTCTGTTGCATAAAGTGCCGGATATTTCTTATACATTTTCAGCAGTTCTTTCACATAATCTCTTAGCTCACGATGGCTGGACTCTGCTGTTAAATACCAGTCGAGTTCTCTTGCTTCGCTCCATTCCTGATACTGTCCAAATTCCTGACCCATAAAAAGCAGTTTTTTACCCGGATGTCCAAGCATATAAGAATAACCAACTTTTAAGTTTTCGATTTTATCCTGTCCAAGTCCCGGCATTTTATTAATCATGGAACATTTTAAATGAACCACTTCATCGTGTGATAAGACAAGCACATAATTTTCGCTGTATGCATAAGTCAGAGAGAACGTCATTTTATGATGATTAAACTGACGGAAATACGGGTCGAGTTTCATATACTCAAGAAAATCATGCATCCATCCCATGTTCCACTTTAAGCTGAATCCTAAACCGCCTTCTTCCGGATGTGCCGTTACTTTCGGCCATGCCGTGGACTCTTCGGCAATCATAACCGTTCCTTTGTTTCTTCCAAGTACGACTGTATTTAAATGTTTGAAAAATTCAATCGCTTCTAAGTTTTTATTTTCTCCGTATTTATTCGGAACCCACTGTCCGTTTTCTCTTCCGTAATCCAGATACAACATGGAAGCGACTGCATCTACACGAAGTCCGTCAATGTGATACTGTTCCATCCAGAACAGCGCATTTGCAATCAGGAAATTCTTTACTTCATTTTTTTCATAATCAAATACTTTTGTTCCCCAGTCCGGATGTTCACCCTTTCTCGGGTCTGCATATTCATAAGTCGGTGTACCGTCAAAATCAGCCAGTCCATGGGCATCTTTTGGGAAATGCGCCGGTACCCAGTCTAAGATGACACCGATTTTATTTTTATGCATGTAATTGACAAAATACTGGAAATCATCCGGTGTGCCGTGTCTGGAAGTCGGTGCATAATAACCAGTTACCTGATAGCCCCAAGAACCATCAAATGGATGTTCTGCGATTCCCATTAATTCTACATGGGTATAACCCATATCTTTTACATATTCTGCCAGAGAATGTGCAAGTTCTCTGTAATTATAGAATCCATCCTCATCACGTTCATTCTGCGGATGTTTTCTCCATGAACCCGGATGTACTTCATAAATGGACATTGCATCTTTATTGACATCATAGTTCTGACGATTTTTCATCCATACAGAATCATTCCATTTAAAGTTTGTGATATCATAAACGCGGGAAGCATTTCCTGGACGTTTTTCTGCATAATTTGCATAAGGGTCAGCCTTATAAAGCAGTTCTCCCGATGGTGATGTGATACAGAATTTATATAAGTCTCCAGATTTGACTCCTGGTATGAAAAGCTGATAAATTCCCATGTCATTATCACATTTCATAATGTTTTTCTCTGGGTCCCATCCATTAAAATCTCCAACTACCGCTACTTCCTGTGCACGAGGAGCCCATACTGCGAAATAAACACCGTCTTTTCCTTTCTGTTTTGTCGGATGTGCTCCCATGAGTTTATAAATCTCATAATGTGTTCCCTGACCGAACAGATAACGGTCCATTTCCGTAATCTTTAAAGTTTGATTTTTCGCCATAAGCTTTCCCCTTCTTTAAACTGATAATTTTCTATCATTTATATTTTTATTTTTTCTTTTTCTGTCAAACCCCGCAGCCATTTCAGGTATAAATCCCATGTAAAAACTGATGCACAATCTCATACGTTGTCTCATTCGAAATGTGAAACGTCTCGCCTTCTTTCAGACTGTAATTTACAGTCAGAATGTGGTGATTTAATACACCGGTAAATCCAACCGCAAATAATTCCTGACGTCCTCTCATATTTCCAAGCTGTCCTGCCGCATCTTCAAAAATTTTAACCATCATTCTATAATGCCGCTCAATCAAGGGTGCAACCACCTGATAAGCTTCATTTTCTCTTCCCAGATAAAAAAGAGACAGCATGAATAAATAGAATTTCTGATGCTTGCTACAATAATCAAAAAATGTGCGCGCAACACGATAAAGCACGTCTTTTAAATCTCCGCTTTTATTAATTGCGTCCAGGATTTCATCCTCTAACTGCTGATATCCACTCTGTAGCAGATTTTCAAGCAGTCCCCGTTTGCTTCCAAAATAGTAATACAACGTTGGTTTGGTAATCCCTGCAGTGTTTACAATTTCCTGTACTCCAACTGCGTCATATCCTCTTGCATAAAAGAGGTCCAACGCTGACTTTTTTATCAATTCTTTATTATCCATAAACTGCCCTCCGGCTGTCTGCATGTCTTTGTTGTACTCTATTATACCAATCGGTATATTAAAAAGCAATGCTTATTTTTCTCTGTTTTTTCTAATTTTCCTTTATTTTATGCTAAATAATTCCTGTGCATTTTTTTTCGTTGTCTCAACAACCTCTTCATAAGAAACTTTTTTGATTCTCGCAATTTCCTCTGCTACATAATTTAAGTACAACGAACAGTTGCGTTTTCCACGATACGGTTCTGGCGTCAGATAAGGGGAATCTGTCTCAAGCAGTAAATAGTCAAGCGGTGCGTACTCTACCACTTCTTTTAATTTCTTTGCATTTTTAAATGTGACAACACCGCCGATTCCAAGATAGTATCCCATATTCATGTATTCTTTCGCATGCTCCAAAGAATAAGAATAACAGTGAATCACTCCTCTTAAATAATCCGCCCGCTCTGCCTTCATCAAATCCATGGTATCTTTTGCTGCATTTCTACTGTGCACAATAATTGGCAGACTCATCTCTTTTGCCAAATCCATCTGACGCACAAACCATTTTTTCTGAATCTCATGGCTTTCTTTTTCCCAGTAATAATCCAGGCCGATTTCACCGACAGCAACTGTCTTTTCTTTTTCACAAAGCTTACGCATCCACGCAATTTTTTCTTCATCCAAATCACCGACTTCATCTGGATGAACACCGATTGCGCCATAGACAAATGGATAGCGTTCCATCAAAGTTACCGTTTCTCTTACCCCTCTAAGACTCGCCCCTACATTAATAATGGTATCGATTCCATGTTCATGCATCGTCCAAATCAGACTGTCCCTGTCCTTATCAAACGCCTCGTCGTCATAGTGTGCATGTGTTTCAAATATCATGTGTTTCTCCTTTTTGGGAAAAGACCCCCATAGTCCGATTTTCATCTTATCTATGGAGGTCTGTTGTAGTTTACCTTTTAGAAAGTTTTCTCTTTCTGTCTTTTAGCAGATTTCTGCGCCTGCCGGCATCTCTTTATCTGGTGTCATTAATGCCAATGTGCCATTTTCATCTTCTGCACATAACAGCATGCCTTCAGAAAGCACACCTGCAAGTTTTGCCGGTTTTAAGTTTACCAGCACCATTACTTTCTTTCCAACCATATCTTCCGGTTTGTAATTGGATTTGATTCCAGATACAATCTGTTTTACCTGATTTCCGATTTTTACCTGAGAGCAAAGCAGTTTCTTTGATTTCTTCACTTCTTCGCAGGCAATAATTTCGCCTACCTGGAACTGCATTTTCATGAAATCATCAAAGGTAATTTCTGGTTTTGCTTCGATTTCAATCACCGGTGCTTCTTCTTTCTTTTCTTCTGTTTTTCCAGCTTTTTCAGCTTCTTCTTTCTTCATTGCCTCTACTTTTTCCATTACTTCTTTAATGTCAAGACGAGCAAAGAGAATTTCCGGTTTTTCTGTCACTTTGTTTCCTGCCGGATATAAGCCAAAGGTATCGAGTTCTTCATAAGTTCTCTTTGGTGCATTTAACTGAGCTAAAATCTTTTCTGTTGTTTCCGGCATAAAGGATTCGAGTAAAGAAGCTCCGATGCAGATACCTTCTACCAGATTGTAGAGTACTTCTGCAAGACGGTCTTTTTTCTCTTCTTCTTTTGCAAGTGCCCATGGCATTGTCTCATCAATGTATTTATTACAACGTTTAAACAGAGTAAAGATTTCTGTGATTGCATCTGCAACTCGCAGTTCTTCCATCTTGTCTGCAACTTTTTTCTTTGTTCCAAGTACAACTGCTTTTAATTCTTCGTCAACCGTTTCTGTCACACCTGTACTTCTTACTTCTCCGCCAAAATATTTATTGGACATGGAAATGGTACGATTTACAAGGTTTCCAAGGGTATTTGCCAGTTCGGAATTTAAACGTTCTACCATTAATTCCCATGTAATCACACCATCATTTTCAAATGGCATTTCATGCAGTACAAAGTAACGAACTGCATCTACTCCAAAGAAATCAACTAACTGGTCTGCATAAATGACATTTCCTTTGGATTTACTCATTTTTCCATCGCCCTGAAGCAGCCACGGATGTCCAAATACCTGTTTTGGAAGTGGTAAATCAAGTGCCATTAAGAAAATCGGCCAGTAAATCGTATGGAAACGGATGATATCTTTTCCAATCAGATGTAAATCTGCCGGCCAGTCTTTCTTAAACTGCTCTGTGCTGTTTCCATCGCAGTCATAACCGATTCCTGTAATATAGTTTGTCAGAGCGTCTAACCATACATAAACAACGTGTTTCGGGTCAAAGTCAACCGGAATCCCCCATTTGAAAGAAGTTCTGGAAACACAAAGATCCTGAAGTCCCGGAAGCAGGAAGTTGTTCATCATTTCATTTTTTCTGGAAACCGGCTGAATAAATTCCGGATGCTCGTTAATGTATTCAATCAGTCTCGGTGCATATTTACTCATTTTAAAGAAATAAGCTTCTTCTTTTGCCGGTGTAACCGGACGTCCACAGTCCGGACATTTTCCATCGACTAATTGAGATTCGGTAAAGAAAGATTCACAAGGAGTACAGTACATTCCTTCATAGTATCCTTTGTAGATATCTCCCTGGTCGTACAGTTTTTTGAAGATTTTCTGAACCTGTTTTTCATGGTCCGCATCTGTTGTACGGATAAATTTATCATAAGAAGTATTCATTAAATCCCAGATAGATTTAATTTCGCCAGATACTTTATCAACAAATTCTTTACAGGTTACGCCTGCTTCTTCTGCCTTTAACTCAATTTTCTGTCCATGTTCATCTGTACCGGTCTGGAAGAATACATCGTATCCCTGCTGTCTTTTAAATCTTGCAATACTGTCTGCAAGTACTGCTTCATAAGTATTTCCAATATGCGGTTTGCCGGAAGTATAGGCAATCGCTGTGGTAATATAATATTTTTTCTTATCCATGATTTTTTTCTCTCCTTTACTTTTTTGTTTAACGAGTTTCTTTTGATTCTTATGACGAAGTTTCCTATAAATCAAAAAAGCTCATCTTCTTCATTCTGATTCCTTTCAGAACGAAAGAAGACGAGCTGTATACCCGTGTTACCACTTCTTTTTATCTCAGCCTCACAGCCAAGACCTTAATGGGTGCTTTCACACCGCCTCCGCTATAACAGGCGGAACCTGTTGCAGCCTTACCTGATTTTACTAAATTACAGGTTCGGTGCACCTCTCAGGAGCCATCTTCCCCAAAGTTTTCTTCATTCCTCTCAGCCACTGGAATTTCTCTGTAAAAGAAAAGCAATGCGTACTCTCTCCGTCATTGTGTTTGTCATCTTTTTAGAGACTAACACATTTTTCTGATTTTGTAAAGGTAGCAGATGCATTATCCAACCGCATATTTCTGCACAACAGTATCAAATTTTTCATTCTGTGCTTCATAGATGACACAAAGTTCTTCCTGCCAGTTCACACTCAACATTCCGAGAATCGATTTTGCATCAATTGTAATTCTTCCGCTTACCACGTCGATATCAAACGGGCAATTACAGGCTGCTCCTACAAATTCTTTAATTTCTTCTACTGTTTTAAAGGATATGATTTGCTCTTTCATGGTATACTCCTCCGCTTTTCTTATGCTCGTTAATTTTTTGTCGATTGTTGTTATTAGGATGATATACCAAAATTAAGAAAAATGCAATGTGTAATTTTTTTAGATTTCGTAGATTCGATACACTTTTGTCTCATACTCTTTCAATGTCACACTGCCCTGTACTTCATCTTTTGTATCCATATCCATAACCGGCTGTTCTAAAACAATGTGCTGAGGTTCATCACTATAATTTAAGATAAACAGATATTTTCTGCCTTCTTTTTCTCTCACTGCAAGTTCACAGCACTCCGGAATCTCTGCCAAATCAGCATAAGGTTCAAGCACACCTGTATAAGAAAGCAGTTCTTTCACATTCTCTCTTGTAAATGTTCCACCAAAGTGGAGAACCTTTCCTTTTCCACAAGGGGTTTCAACTAATGCCGGACGGCCTTCATAATAATTATTTTCATATTTTGCAAGTATTTTTGCTTCCAGACTTGTTGTTGCAAGAATGTCGTTAAACAGACCGGTATCAATTTCTTTTTCATTCCATTTCATTGTTACGGTGTCATCTGCAGGTCCTACAAAGGTAAATTCTTTGACATCGGAAGCACTGACATTAGAAAGCAGACCTGGCATTGGAGTCATTACGCATTTTCCATTGATTTCTTTTTGACCGGTACGACTTCCAATAATCAGGCATCCTCCTGCCTCTACATAAACTTTTAAAAGTTCTGCCCGTTTTTCAGTCAAAATCAGGGCATGTGGATAAATCAGAACCGGATATTTTAATAATTCTTCCGCCTCTGTACTGTCTAACAGATAAACAACATCCATCGGTGTATGATTTATCTGAGACGCCACAAAAATTTCTTTCTCACTCTTCTTTGCAAGACGGCTGTGCCATACATCTACCTGAGAATCCCAGATATTATCATAATCACGAACCATTGCAAACGCAGATTGATAGTCTGCACCTGCTATTTCAGAAATTGCTTTTGTACGATTCCAGATTCGATGTACTTCTGCGAGTTTGCGGTTATCACGATTATCGTAATCCAAAATGCCATGCCAGTAGATTTCTGTTCCCATCGTTGCCGTTCTCCAGCGGAAGAAGCTCACGTAATCTGCTCCATGTGCAATACTCTGCATTGCCCAAAGCATCATCTGTCCTGGTTTTGGTGCTGGTGCTTCCATGCGGGTGTTCCATCCATTTGCTCCGGACTGCTGTTCCATAATTCCAAAATGCGGGCAGATAGAGCGCACTTCGGTAAGATTTCTGCTCCATTTTCTATCATTCAAATCATCCGAATGTTTCGGGTCTTCAATCAGGCAGTACGCAAAATTTGGATACGAATCATAAGTATACACATCCAGACATTCATCTTCCATTTTGTGATTATCCAGATTTCCAAACATACCATTTGTGGTAATAAAATCTTCCGGCTTTTTGTATTTACGGATAATATCACTCTGCATTTTGCAGAAACGAATTGCACTTTCTGATACAAAACGGGTATAATCCAGCACCTGATGTGGATTAGTAGAATCATGAATCGTTGTTCTTGGAACATAAATCTGTTCCCAGTCTGTATAAGTCTGATTCCAGAATACCGTTCCCCATGCTTCATTTAAGGCATCTAAAGTCTGATATTTTTCTTTTACAAACTCACGAAATGCAAGCGTATCACTCTCGGAATAAAATTCATTTACCTCGCAGTTGATTTCATTATCAATCTGCCATCCCACAATTGCCGGATGCTTTGCATAATGAGAAGCAATCTTTTCTACAATTCTCTTACACAGTTCCTGATACTTTGGAGAATTGTAATTATAATGACGGCGCATGCCATGATAAAATGGAGTTCCATCCAAACGGCAGTTTAATACTTCCGGATATTTCTCTGTCAGCCATGCCGGTGGAGTAGCCGTTGGTGTGCCAAAGATTACTTTCATATTAGCTTCTTTTGCCACTTCTAAAAATTCATCAAAGAACCCATAAGTAAAAACACCCTCTTCCGGCTCTACCTTACTCCATGCAAACTCTGCAATACGGATGGTAAAAATCCCATTTTCTTTCATCCGTCTTAAATCATCTCTCCAGAGTTTTTTATCCCAGTGTTCTGGATAATAGCAAGTTCCAAGTGATAATTCGTCCCATTTAAAGTTTTGTTGTTTGCGCATGTTGCTTTTCCTCCTGTACCCCATTCTTTTTCATGGGTAGTGTAAAACTGATTTTTGTTCCCTTATCTTTTTTTCCTTCTATCACAAGTCTGCTTTCTTCTCCATAAGAAAGTATCAGCCTCCGATATACATTTTTTAATCCAATATTTTTCTTTGTGTCATTCAATTCACACTGCTCATACAAGGTGTGAATTTCTTCCTCTGTCATACCAACCCCATCATCTTCCACACAAAACCAAAGCACATCTGTTCTTTGATGGATTCTAAGCCAGAGCGTACCACTTTCCACCTTTGGCTCTAAGCCATGAATAATTGCATTTTCAATTAATGGCTGTAAAATAAAATTTGGAACTTCAATTGGATAAGCTTTTTCGTCAATATCATAAACAACTTCTATCTTATCTCCAAAACGTGTCTTTTGAATAAATAGATAGTCTTTTACTGTTTTTATCTCTTCTTCAAGCGGAATAAAGCGGTCTTTTTTTATCGTTGCCCGAAGCAAATCACCAAGCGCAATGCTTAAATCTGAAATCTCATCATTCCCCTGTGCAATTGCTGCCCAGCTAATCGTATCCAGAGTATTATATAGAAAATGTGGATTAATCTGCATACATAAGAAATCTATTTCCGCCTGCTTCTGCATAATTTCCATCTTATACACTTTTTCAATCAAAGTTTCGATATTCTCCGCCATCCGATTATATTCACTGCCAATCTGCCCAATTTCATCCTGTGTAGTAACTTCTACTCTGTGAGAAAGATTTCCTTTTCCAAAAAGCTTCATACTTTCCAACAAATCCTGTGTCGGCTTTGTAATATGCTTTGTCAAAATACTAATTGCCACAAAACTCAAGAATAAAATTCCTAAAAGAAACAAAAGAGTAACTAACATAACATAATTGGTATTTCGATAAAACTCTTTTACAGAAACAGTTTCTACCAGCGTCCAGCCATTCGACATTTCATTTCCAACATAGTAAAATACATTCGTATTATTTAAGATATCATATCTCGAATCATTCGTACTTCTAAGTCGTTCAATCTCTCCTGGAAACTCATTTCCAAGATATTTTTCATGATTTGTGACGACTATCTTTTTATTCTTATCTACTACATAAGATGCTCCCGAATATTCTGTTGAATTGTCTTTCACAATATCTGCAAAATATTCTCTCTCGTAGACCAGGTTGATATATCCAATTGGCTTCATCGTATTCAGATTCAAAATTGCCTTTGCCACACAGATATCATCATCTGGTCCTACCAGCCCCCATAAGGTTGTTCCATTTGCCTTATAAATTTCTTCCTCTGAAAAACCAAAATCGATTCCTCGTGGAGTTACTTTATTTACTGAAAAAACAGTTCCCTCAAGAGAAACCACACTCATAGAAACAATATCAAAACTTGATAATGCATGTGGCTCTAATTCCCTCTCAATAATATGACTCACATTTCTTATCTCATAGGAATCCAATTTTGACTCATTCACAACTTGAAGTTCTTTTTGTATCACTGAATTTGATAAAATCTGAATATTAATATCTTCAATATCTGTAATCTGTCGTTCCAGATTATTGGTTGTCTGTTTTGTCACATCACTCAAATATACCCTGGAAATCTTACCATACCCATACCGGTAAACGGATGCTGAAAAAATAGAAATCACAAGCCCCGACGTTATAATTAAAAACACAAATACTAATATCATTTTCTTTCTGAGACTGGTTGGCTTCTTCAAATATTTCTTCAGCTTTTCCATTTACTCACACTCCTGTTCCCTATTCTATTTTCTATTTTGTATTTTCTTTTATCATTTCAAGAATTGTTTTTATCCGATAAGTTTTATGTTCCTCACTATTCTTTCTAAATTCTCCTGGACTACATCCAAATACCTTTTTAAATACCTGACTGAAATATCTCGAATCCCGAAAACCTGCTTTCTCACAAACCAATCCAATCTTCACATTATCTTCCTGCAAAAGCCAGACCGCTTCTGTCAGTCTCATGCTGTTTAAAATTTCGCTAAATGAATATCCTGTTTCTTTTTTTATCATCCTTGAGAGATACGCTACTGAAAAATGATATTTTTCTGCGATTGAGTTTAAACTGATATCCTGTGTAAAACTAGATGACATATCTTGAAGAATGTTCATGGTCTGCTCATTTACATTTCCAAAGTGATGGTAAATCTGGTCCCCAAGATTCACAGAATCTGCCTGTGTCTCATATTCTCTGACCACTTTTTCCTGATATCTTCGCTGTTTTAATCGAGTCATAACACTAGAAACTGTATTCATAATGTCTTTTGGATGAATCGGCTTAAGCATATAATCAAATACTTCATTACGAATTGCCTGCTGCGCAAATGTAAAATCTGAAAATCCAGTTAAAAGAATTACCGCCATATCTAAATTGTATTCTTTTACATATTCTGAAAGCTGGAGTCCCGTCATTCCTGGCATTTTAATATCACTTATCACAATATCCACATTATCTTTTTGTAAAATTTCTTTTGCAACAATTCCATTTTCAGCTTCATAGACTTCTTCTATGCCGATTTTTTTCCAAGGCAGTGAAAGCAGTCCTTTTCGGATTGTAACTTCATCATCTGCAATCAGTAAATTCATCTTAAACTTCTCTCTCCTTTATCTCCTGTGCAACAGCAAAGTTTCCGTTGTCCGGTGGACCTTATAGTCTACCTGGCTATCTAATATAGCGTAAATTAACCAGCTGATATATTGACGCTGTACCAGTTCCATCAGCCTTTTACTGCACCGGCTACCATACCTTCCATAATGTGTTTATGTAACCAGATATAAACGATAATACTTGGAATAATTGTAATGATAACTGCCGCAATTTCCGCCACATAGTTTGTTGCATAGCGTCCCTGAAATTCTGTTAATCCGACCGGAAGTGTCATCTTTGAAGCATCTGTTAAGAAAATCTGTGGTAACAGCAGGTCATTCCATACATTGATAAATGTAACAACTGCTACTGTTACAATCGAGGACTTTGAAATCGGCATAATAATTTTAAAGAAAATCTGATAAATATTACATCCGTCCATAACTGCTGCTTCTTCTAATTCCTTTGGCAGAGAACCCATGAAACCAGTCATAATAAAAATTGCCATTGGAAATGAAATTGCTATGTGCGGAATAATAACAGCCAGATGAGTATTTAAAAGTCCCATTTTATTGAACATAGAAAACAGCGGAACTACCATTGCATAAACTGGAATCATCATTCCAAGCATGAAAATTCTTAAAGTCAATTTTGAAAGTTTCCACTGCATCCTTGTAACTGCATAGGAAACCATACTGCTCAAAATAACAGAAACTAATACTGCTGATACTGCAATAATAACAGAGTTTCCAAAATACTGCAAAATATGACCTTCTGTAATTGCCTGTACATAGTTTGCAAGGCTAAAGCTTTCTGGAAGTCCCCACGGATTGGAATATAATTCAGAATTTGTTTTAAAAGAACTTAAAAACAGCCACACAAGCGGATATAAACATAATATAGTAAATAATCCAAGCGCAATATATTTAAGCACCAAAATCACTTTTTCTTTTGCTGATAATTTCATCTTTCCGCCTCCTTTTTAATACTCAACTTTTTCAGAATGGAATACAACATTTGATATTAATACAGAACAAATGCAGAGAATTAAAAGAATCACACCAATTGCTGCTGAATATCCGTATTTTAAAGTACGGAATCCCTGATAAAACATATAAGTAGACATCAGTTCTGTTGCATGATTTGGACCACCACCTGTCATAACAGCTACCAAATCATAGTATTTTAAAGAACCAGTGATAATCAGTACCGCATCAATCTGAAGAATTGGTTTAATTAGTGGAAACGTAATACATTTAAACTGTACCCATCTGCTTGCTCCGTCAATCTCTGCGGCTTCATAGTAAGAAGTCGGAATATTTTTCATTGCTGCAATCTGGATAATCATGTGATAACCAACAAACTGCCACATAACAACTACGATAATACATAACAGTGCAAGTTTTTTATCAGAAAGCCATACATGCTGAAGGCTTCCAAGACCGATTGCACCAAGCAGTTTATTTAAAAGACCAAATTCAGAGTTATAGATAAATGTCCATGTAAGACCAACCGCAACACCACAGATAACACTTGGCAGGAAAAATACGGTCTGGAAGAAATGACTTCCTTTTATTTTCTGGAATAAAATATTTCCAAAAAACAGTGCCAATGGCAGATGCGCAATCAAAGAACCAATTACCATCAAAATATTATTTTTTAATGCACCGGTAAATGTGCTGTCTTTAAATAAGTTCACATAATTTTTTAATCCTACAAATTTACTCGGGCTCATTAAGTCTGTCTGTAAAAAGCTGACATAAATGTTATAGGCAATTGGTATCAGCACAAATGCTGCATAAATCAAAAATGCCGGAAGCACAAATACTGCAATACTTTTTTTATTTCCCAGTACCTTATTCATACTTTCATCCTCCTTTTAAAAAGAGCTGCCGCCTCAAAGCGACAGCCCTGCTTTTTCTCTTATTTCTTTCATCTTAAGCAGATTCTTCTGCCTATCTGTCTGCGTTATCTTCCGCAAACTGCTGTAATGCATCAAATGCACTCTTGGCATCTTCTCCACCTAATACTGCAACACAGGTATTATTAAATTCAACACCTTCTCCAGCACCAAACTGTCTGTCCCACCATGGAGTTAAACCAACCTGTGAATTGGAAATCTGTAAAACTTCTGACATCAGAGGAGTCACTTTGCTCTCATCAATCGGATAATTTCCAGCTGGAATTCTTCCATAATCATTTAAGAGCATTTCTTCGGATTCTTCAGAAGTCCAGTATTTTAAGAAAGCAACTGCTGCATCTTTATTCTTACAGCTTTCAGAAACTGCAAAACTGGTATCTACAGAACCAACTGAAATGTTACTGTACT
The DNA here is from genome assembly GCA_022717655.1 of Bacillota bacterium. GTDB lineage: Bacteria > Bacillota > Clostridia > Lachnospirales > Lachnospiraceae > Blautia. The sequence continues at coordinate 28,586 of JAIIAN010000001.1, forward strand.
GTTCATCATAAGCTGGTAATACAAATGCACCTGCATTTTCTCCAACATCACTCTTCTGTACTACATCAGCATCCCATGCACCCTGGAAATACATTGCTGTTTTTCCTGTTTTAAATAATTCAGTAGATTCTTCCGGACCCATTCCGATATAACCCTCCTGGAAATAGCCTGCATCTGCCATTTTCTTTACTTCTTCTGCTGCCGCAATATTGGTATCGTTATTCCAATTTTCTTTTCCGTCACAAATGTTATTAAACATTTCTGTACCTGCCATACCACCTGCAATCTGCTGTACAAACTGAGCTGGAATCCATGCATCACTTCCGCACATTGCCATCGGTGTTACCCCATTATCTTTTAAAGTCTGGCATACATCTAAAAATTCATCATAAGTAGTTGGTACTTCTACATTATTTTCTTCAAAAATCTGTTTATTATAGAACATCACACAAAGAGATTTCTGAGTTGGAACTCCATAATTTTTGCCATCATAGGAAAGCAAATCTAACGTTCCATCAGAAAAACTGTTTTTCCAGTCTGCATCCTCTTCCAGATAAGAAGTAATATCTGCTACTTTTCCACCTTCTACAAATGGCTGAAGATAAGACAATTCCCAAGTAAAAAAGATATCCGGCACTGCATTAGATGCCATTAATGTTGTCAATTTTGTCTTATACTGTTCATTCTCATAAAAATCAATATTTACTGTTACACCGTACTCGTTGTTTTCAGAGAATTTTTCTGCAATAGATTTGTATGCATCAATATACGTATCTGCCTCTGTTCCAACGCACATTACATTGATTGTGTCTGAACTTCCACCACTTTTTGAAGAATCAGAATTTCCACTGTCACTGCTTCCGCCTCCACATCCGGTCAGCATAGTTGCACCTGTTACTGCTGTGAGCAATACTGCCAATAATTTTCTTTTCATTTGCTTTTCCTCCGTAACTTTTTTGATATCTTTATTTTACCTCATGTCACTTTGACGAAAAAGTCGCCTTTTTTACCATTTTTGTTCAATATTTTGACCATCTTATTTTTTAATATTTTAAAAAAAGAGGATTATCGCCGAAACTTTCCTCATTTCACACGACAATCCTCTTTATTTTGCCAACTCATTTCAGCTATTTCCGTTTTCGTATGTAACACACATTGCAAAATAATGCATTGCTGTATTTGGTCATATAGCCGATATATTCTTTTTTATTGATATAGTACTCTTTTCCCCACGAAGAAACCCGCATCCATTCTTCGTCCATCTCTGTGACCGTCACAAAATGCGCAGATACCTTATTCGAGGAGAGGTAGCTTCCCATACTGTTTTTCTGATACAGATTCAGTTTTTCTTTTTTCCAGAAAAATGGCAGATTCGGACCAATGGATAAAATAACCGGAATATCATGAGACAGCATGGCACTCATGCGGTTCCATAATTTTTTACGTCCAAATCCCCAACTTGCCTTCAAGCCGGTGTGATATTTTGTCAGATAAACATTTAAGCCCACTACCAGCACCCATCCCGGCATGCCAAAGTATGGAATCAGCGGAAGATAATCTCGTCTCATTTTATGGACATACTTTAAGTACTGTTCCCGTTCAATAATTCCGTTTGAATCCTGCACTTCTTCAAAAAACTTTGTTCTGCATCTTCGTTTATTTAAATCAAGATACAACAATAAATCCATTCCTGCAATCACTCCACATCCGCATTTGCGAATGGTCTTAGAACTGCTCCAATTCTGATTTCCCCCATAAGAAAGACTGCCTTCTTTTTCAATTGATGGGAACGGATTACACAGCCGATACCGCTTCATCAATCAGGTCTTAACCTCAACTGTTTTTTCCAATGAAACAGAAACCGGTCCACCCATTTTACATTCTACTGCTTTTCCATTTTCTTTTACGACCGTTGCTTCAATGATTCCCCCTGGCTGTTTTAAGATGTATACATATTTTCCATCATTTTTTTGTTTGCTTAAATAAACCGCCGTTGCCATACTTCCGCTTCCACAACTGCTTTCCCATACAAGAGAACCTGTTTCTTCTACATAGACAACCGGTGTCATCCGGTAACGTTTTTCCATTCCATCTGCACTTGGCTCTAAGAACATAATTCCACACGCATCACATTTATGTTTTGCCATTGCAGCTTCAAGCACTGCCTGTACAAACGCATCTTCTCTTCTTGGACCTTTTACAATTACATGATTAATTCCGTCAAAGACAACCATTGGATAACTTCCGTACTGAGCGGTTTCCACTTCTTCTATCTTTTCCGGAAGTGGCATCATGGTTTTACTTGTTCCTGCCTCATAATCTACTTCCACGTCAAGTTTTTCAGAAGAACCGCTGACATCTACCGTTACCGTCTTTTTGTAAGCATCCTTTGGTTCCTGCTCCTTTCCAAGCAGATATCCAAAACTTCTGGTCGCATTTCCACAAAATTCTCCACCCATCATTTCCATGTGACTGCTTCCATCTTCCCGTCTTTCAATGAAGCCAACCTGTTCTCCACGGAACTCTTTGACTGCTAACAGTTCATTTGCAACCTTTGCATATAAATTTCTTTCCACCGGACTGGTAACAAAGATTGTGATATTTCCGGCTGGGTCTGCTACACGTAATTTTACCTCCATACTTAACATCACCTTTCCAAAAAATTCTTGTGTCTATTATACCACATTTTCGCCAAAAATTTGTAAAACATGATATCGACTTTCGTAAAATTGTATGCTATATATGTATGTAGCAGATTGATTTATTTTTTTAACCAGGGGGTGTAGTTATGAAACAAAAAACTTCTGCTGTCAATCAAATTACAGAGGGTGTTATCTGGAAACAGCTTCTGCTTTTCTTTTTTCCGATTATGCTCGGAACATTATTTCAACAGCTTTACAATACTGCCGATGCCATTATTGTCGGACGCTTCGTTGGAAAAGAAGCGCTTGCCTGTGTTGGTGGCTCTTCCGGACAGCTAATCAATCTCGTTGTCGGATTCTTTGTCGGGCTTTCTTCCGGTGCAACCGTCATCATTGCACGCTACTATGGCGCAAAGAATAAAAAAGAATTAAATCTGGCACTGCATACAGCTTCGGCTCTTGCCATTATCGGAAGTATCATAATTACCGTATTTGGAATTTTACTTGCTCCTGCTATGCTCCGGCTTATGAATACTCCGTCAAATGTAATGGCAGGTTCTGTTATTTATCTACGGATTTATTTTGCCGGAATTTTCTTTGTCTTTGTTTACAATATTGGTTCGGCCATTCTGCGTGCCATGGGTGACTCCAAACGACCGCTTTATTATCTGATTGTCTGTTGCTTTATTAATGTATTTTTGGATATTTTTCTGGTCGTCGGATTTAATCTCGGCATTACCGGTGCTGCCCTTGCAACCTTATTCTCTCAGGCTGTCAGTGCCATTTTGGTAATTCGTGCTTTGATGAAACCAGAAGAAATGTATCAGCTTGAACCAAAAAAAGTCCGTCTGCACCGATTTTTGCTTTTCTCTATTCTTACAATCGGACTTCCGGCGGGCTTTCAATCTATGATGTACAATATTGCCAATATCATTATTCAGTCCTCTTTAAATCATCTGGGAACAGATGCAATGGCAGCCTATACTGCATTCGGAAAAATGGACGCCTTCTACTGGATGATTTCCGGTGCATTTTCGGTTTCGATTGCAACGTTTGTCGGGCAAAACTATGGTGCCGGAAAATATTCAAGGATGAAACGAAGCGTAACTGTCTGTCTTTTGATGGATCTTGCTGCCTCTCTGCTTGTAAGCCTGATTTTGATTTTCTTTGGAAAATATCTCTTCCGGCTCTTTACGCAGGATGCCGGCGTTATCAAAGTCGGAATGGAAATTATTTCCTTGCTTGCACCAAGCTATGTTTTATTTATCTTTATTGAAATCTTCTCAAGTGCCCTCCGTGGTATTGGAGATGTTATGATTCCCATGCTGATGACCTGTGGCGGTGTCTGCGTCCTTCGTATTTTATGGATTTTCTTTGTTGTACCGCATTTTTCAGGAATCAAAATTATTCTGATGTGCTATCCGATTTCCTGGGGTGTCACATCTATCCTGTTTATTATTTATTACTATATTCGCCAGAAACAATTCTTCAGCACACATAAAGAAGAATAATGCACTAAAAGCAGTCTGCCTTAAATTTAAGCAGACTGCTTTTTTATCGATCCATCCATTTACAAAACAATATTGCCACAAGCGTACTGACAAATGTTGCCACGATTGCCGGACCTGTCACCCCTGCCGGATTTGCACTTCCGTACTGGCTTCGATAGGCAATGACATTGACCGGTATCAACTGTAAGGATGAGATATTTAAAATTAAAAATGTACACATTTCATTGCTGGCGGATTTTGGTTTTTTCCCTTTTCGTTCTTCTTCCAGTTTTGCAAGTTCTTCCATTGCTTTTAATCCCAGAGGTGTTGCACCCCAGCCAAGCCCTAAAAAATTTGCAATGACATTAGCGGAAATATATTCCATTGCCGGATGTTCTTTTGGTATTTTGGGAAATAAAAAATGCAAAAGCGGCTGCATTTTCTCTGTCATCTTATCGATTAATCCGGAACTTCTCGCAATCTGCATGATTCCCATCCACATCGCTACAATTCCGGACATCGTAATACAAAGTGCAACCGCTTCTTTGGCACAGGACAACGCCGCATCCGTTACTTCCGAAAGCTGTCCTGTCACTGCGCCATACAAAATGCCGATGAGCATCATTGCTCCCCATAAAAGATTCAGCATACTTTTATCCTGTTTTGGCTCTTCTTTTTATTCTATACAAAAAGGAATCTGAATATTACTCGTCAGAATCACCATACTCATCAGAACCGCTATTATCATCTTCAGAATCAGCATAGCTTTCATCGGAATCGCTATTATCATTTTCCGAATCAGATTCTTCTGTATTTTCATTAGAAAGTCCCTGACTTCTTTGGGTTATCTTATTTAAGATTTCCGTTTCTTTCTCTCCCGCTGCCGGTGTCGGCTGATAATTATTATAGTCCTCTACCGAAGAAATACTGCATGGAATGATATTTGTCACATTATCTTCCTGCAGTTTTCCACTTTTTAGAGTAAAAGTCTGCTGGAAAATCATGGTATCCATATCAGATGGATACATATTTCCACCGAAGCAGAAATTGCCAAGACTGTATACAATATTTTTTCCTTTATACTGTTCAATTCCCTGAAGTACATGTGGATGATGTCCAAGCACCAAGTCTGCTCCTGCATCAATTGCAGCATGCGCAAGTTCTACCTGCACATCATTTGGATACTCTGCTTTTTCCTCTCCCCAATGAAAACTCGCAATGATAACCTGTGCGCCCTCATCCTTCAAATCCTGAATATTTTTCTCCATGGAATCCTTCACGCCCAGACCATCTGCCAACACGTAAGTACCAACCAAACCGACTTTGATGCCTTTTACTTTCTTGATTGCAACCCTGTCATAACCAAAATTCGTAATTCCGGCTTCATCAAGTGCATCCATCGTATCGTTATAGCTCTGCTCGCCATAATCTTTACTGTGATTATTTGCAAGATTGGCAGCCTCTACAAAGCCATCTGTCAAAATTTCCGCATAGCTTTTATCTGCTTTAAATGCAAACTGTTTATCCTCACGGGTTGTACTGTCTGTCAGCGTACCCTCAAAGTTTACAATTGTTAAATCATCTGCCTCAAAAACAGCTTTTACATTTTCAAAGAAATAATTAAAATCTCCAACCTCATCATATTTTGCCGGCATACTGCCCTCATAAGCAAAATTTTCATCTGTTCCAAAGGTGCAGTCACCTGTTGCACTAATGGTAAAACTCACTGTTTTATTTTTTTGTTTTTTTGCTTTCTCTATTTCTTTTAAGATGGCTGTTTGTTCTTTTTGTTTCTTTCCTCCGGTCAACAGATTCTTACATCCTACTATCAACAGTGTAAAAATCAATAAAACCACTAATACAATATCTGCCAGAATAATTGTTCTTGCTTTTTTATCCTCCGGCAGTTTTTCCTTAAACAGCTCATATTTTTTCTTTAATTCCAGTTTCTTTAAAGCTGCTTTTGCTCTTTCAAGCCATTCTTTTGCTCTTTTAAGCCATTTTTTTGCTTTTGCGAACCATATTTTTGCCTTTTCACTTAAGTCTTTTTTATCCATCTGCTTCATTCTTGTTCCTTTTTCAGCAGTGCCTGATATACATCACGTTTGCTGATTCCTCTGTCTTTTGCCACCTTTTTCATTGCTTCTTTTTTGTCGTTTCCCTGTTGCATATAATGTTCCAAATGTTCCTCTAACGGCATCTCTTCCCATTTTTTCTGGGCTTCTTCTTCCATTTCTTTTCGGCTCTTTCCTTCGATTACAAGTACACACTCCCCTTTTGGTTCATGTTCTCCATACCACTTAAGGGCTTCTGAAATGGTTGTCACAAATGCCGTCTCATGTTTCTTTGTCAGTTCCCGACACACGGTAAGTCTTCGCTCTCCAAGGGTTTCAAATAATTCTTCCAAGGTACGAAGCAGACGATGTGGTGCTTCATACATGATCATGGTTCGAGTCTCTGTTTTTAACTCTTCTAATATTTTCTTTTTTTCTTTTTTATCAGACGGTAAAAACGCTTCAAACGCAAAGCGCCGTGTAGAAAGTCCAGATAAAGTCAAAGCGGTAATGCAGGCTGCCGGACCCGGAAGGGATGTCACTTCAATTCCTGCTTCATAACACATCGCAACCAGTTCTTCTCCCGGGTCGGAAATTCCAGGCGTTCCGGCATCCGTAACCAGCGCAATATTTTTTCCTTCTAATAACTGTTCTACCAGATAATGCCCTTTATCAATCTTATTATATTCATGATAACTGGTCATTGGTGTTTTAATTTCAAAATGGTTTAAAAGCTTAATGCTGTTTCTGGTGTCTTCCGCCGCAATTAAATCCACTTCTTTTAATGTGCGCACCACACGAAACGTCATATCTTCCAGATTACCTATCGGGGTTGCGCACAAATATAATTTTCCACTCATAATTTTTCCTCATGATTTCTTCCGTAGATATCAAGAATTTCATCGGTATAAACACCCGTTTTTTCATACACAATCAACGGGCGTTCCACTTCAATCCGTGATTTTCCTCCACGCAGTCCTTCAATTAAGACCAGATTTGGCTCTTTGTCTGCATAAGGCTGTACCAGACGCATCCTCTTTGGCTCAATTTTATATTTTACCATAACCGACATAATTTCAGCCAGACGAAACGGCCGGTGCACCATATAAAATCTTCCCTTTGGCACAAGCACCTTCGCTGCCTGGGCTATGATATCATCCAGTGTACACAACGTTTCATGCCTTGCAATCGTCTTTGCACTGTTTTCTCCGGTTAGTCCATGACTTCCAATCATGTACGGAGGGTTTGTCGTTACGACATCAAAAGAAGCGCCGCCAAACACTGCACCTGCTTCTTTGATATCTCCGGTTACGATATCAATATCCTGTTCCAGTTTATTATATGCGACACTTCTTCTTGCCAGTTCTGCACTCTCTTCTTGGATTTCCAGTCCTGTAAAATATCCTTTCGGATATCTTGCTTTCATTAAAATAGGGACGATTCCTGTGCCCGTCCCCATATCAAGTACCCTCTCACCCGGCTTGGCTTTTGCAAACCAGGCAAGAAGGACAGCGTCTATCCCAAAGCAGAACTGTTTCGGATTCTGAAAGAGCATATAGCCATTTTGAAGGTCATCAAGACGTTCATTCTTGTCTTTCATTTATTTCTTCTCCAGTTCTTTTAAAGCTCTCATTTCCTCATCGCTGAGGCGGAATTTTTCTTTTTTCTGACGCGGTCTGAATTTTAAGTCTTCCACCGGATATTCCCGAATTTCTTTTTCGCCATCCACATCAACAATAACTTTTACCAGCTGTCTTAACACGCTGACACTGTGCACCTCTCCTCTTAAACCATCTGCGGTGGTCACTCTGTCACCGATTCCCGGAAGTTTGCGATTTAATTCTTCGTAAGTTTCTTCCTCATTTTTCAGACAGCACATCAGTCGTCCACATACACCGGAAATTTTTGACGGATTCAACGACAGATTCTGTTCCTTTGCCATCTTAATGGATACCGGTGCAAACTCAGAAAGATAAGTATGACAGCACAGCGGACGTCCACAAATTCCGATTCCACCTAAAATCTTTGTCTCATCACGTACACCAATCTGGCGCAGTTCAATTCTTGTCTTAAAGATAGCTGCCAAATCTTTTACCAACTCACGGAAATCAATTCTTCCATCAGCGGTAAAATAAAATAATACTTTATTATTATCAAAGGTATACTCGACATCAATTAATTTCATCTCGAGTCCGTGCTCTCTGATTTTCTTTAAACAAATCTGGTATGCCTCTTTTTCACGCTTTCGGTTTGCCTCTTCTTTTTTGTCATCCTGTGGAGTCGCAATTCTGATTACTTCTTTTAAAGGCTGTACCACCTTTTCATCTTCCACATCTCTCGGGGCAAGCACGACATGCCCGTATTCCACTCCTCTCGCTGTCTCCACGATTACGTGGTCTCCAACACAAATATCAAAATCCTTCGGTGAAAAATAGTAAATCTTTCCCACGTTACGGAATCTGACTCCTATCACTCTTGTCATTTATTAGTTCTCCCTGATTGTCAGGAACAATAGTTCCATTGTTAAATCAAAATTAACATTTGCCTGCAGACGCGCTTTTGCAGTCTCAATCGCCTTGATAATGTTTTCAAGTCCCTCATAGGAACTCTTATCTGCTCTCTCTTTGATAAAATTGTATTCATCTTTAAAAACCAGACTATCCATTTCTTTGGTCGCCTTAAATAACAGCACATCTCGAAACCATACTAAAAACAAATCCAGATACTCATAAATCGTATGTTTCTGTTCAGAAAGGTTTTTCAGTGCATCTACCATCTCATAGACTTCCATGTCGTTTCCACGACGTAAGATACGAAATGCCGCATCCATCATTTCTGTAAAATCTTCTGCCGTTGCAATCTGTTTTGCTTTTCCTACATTTCCCTGTGCAAACGCAACGCTGACATCTGCCTGATAATCCGGTACATGCAGTTCTTCCATCAGATACTTACGAATCACTTCATCACGCACTGGTTTAAAATTCAGTGTCACGCATCTTGAAGTAATCGTCGGCAGTAATCCGGTGTTATTATTTGCCAAAAGCAGAATCACTGCATAAGCCGGTGGTTCTTCAATCGTCTTTAATAAAGCATTTTGAGCCTGTATTGTCATCTTCTCTGCTTCATCTACAATATAAATTTTGTAAGGACCGGTATACGGTTTGATTTCCACATCAGAAACCAGCTGTTCACGGATTTCTTCAATACCAATCGATGCCGGCTTTACATGTTCCACATAGATAATGTCCGGATGATTCCGACTCATTGCTTTTTTACAGGAACTGCAATGCATGCACGGCTCTTTCTTATGTTCCTCGCATTGCAATGTCATAGCAAATAATTTTGCCAGAAGTTTTTTACCGCTTCCTTTTTCTCCCGCAAAAATATAAGAATGTGAAACCTGACCTTTCTCAACTGCATTCTGCAAATGACGGATTACCTCTTCGTGTCCCAATACTTTTTCAACTTCCTGCATTGCAATCACCCACCTTGTCCTAATAATGTCTTGTGTACTTTAATAACGATAATTTAATATCATTTCGAATATGTTCTCATTATACCACACGATTGAAATGCACTCAATAATTCCTTCTCTAACATTTCTATTAAGATTCTATTAAGCGTTTCTTGATATATGCTGTTATTTCACTCAGACACGTCTCTAAATTTTTATTAAAAAATCGTTTTTCAATCCCTGCCTGCTCTAGTTTCTCTTCCGAGAAATCCTCTGCATCGGCAAGAAAACGACGACAGAGTTCCTCATAATGTGGTTCTTTCTGGGTTTCCTCTCTTGCAATGGCACGTTTCAGACGCTCCCCATCTTCCACTTCCACATAAATCGGACACAGCGCCGATGCTCCATAATATGCCTTCAGATTTTGATAGGATTCAAGCGTTCCAATGGAAAGATAACTGGTTTTGCTTAAATCAACCGAACCGTCATCTGCTGTAAAATAAGTCCACGGTCCGTAAACGGTCTGATAGGTTCTTGCTTCAATCACTTTTTCTGCTTTATCAAATTCAAAATACTTTGCCTCATCTACAAAGTGGTATTCCTGTCCTTCTTTTTCTCCGTCACGAATCGGACGAGTGGTATAAAGCACCAGTCTTCCAAGCTTTAAATCCTCTGATTCCTGAAGCTTTCGATAGATGGTGTCTTTTCCGGAAGAACTTTTTCCCATGATATAAAATATTTTTCCCATAATTCACCTTTTTTGCACACGAATCTTCTGTGCATGATAATCAATCAATCCCTGTACTTCAAGCCCCTGCATTTTCCAGCTCTCTATTTTTTCAATCAGCTCTTTTGTTACCATTTCTCCCGGCACAATACACGGAATCCCCGGTGGATAAAGATACGCAAACTCTGTACTCACTCTTCCTTCTGCTTCTTTTAAATTCACTTCTTCCCAGTCTGCATCCATCGCCTCTGCAATGGTACATATTGCATCTTCGTCTGTAAACTCAATTTTTGTCTGCGCTTTCTCCTCTATTTGATTTTCCATCTCAGAATCAAGTGCCGAATCAATTTCCAAAAGTGCATCCGCAAGCCGTGCAAATCCCTCTTCGCTGTCCATCACGCTTGAAAGTGCAAGCACATAAGACGGAGCGGTCATTTCCATTTCTAACTGATATTTATCGAGCAGTTTTTCCCGAAGCATCTCTCCATCAATAGAAGTCCCCTTTGTTGAAATAATAATTTTAGAACAATCCATATCATAGACACCATTTTTCCCGACTACTTCATCCGGTTCGACCAGATGCAGATGTTTCAACTCAGAAAGTTTTCTGCGGCACTCCTTTAATCGTACCGTATATTCTTTAAATAACACTTCCGAAGAAGATTCCAGCAGGCGGATACAGGCATCCATACTGCTCATAAAAACATAAGACGGACTACTGCTCTGATAAATTGAAAGAAACCGCTTCAGCCGTTCTTCAGATACAAGACTGCCCTGCGTGTGCAGCAGGGCAGTCTGTGTCAATGAAGGCAAAGTTTTATGCAGACTCTGGATTACGATATCTGCGCCGTTTTCAAGCGCAGATTCTGGAAATGTATCTGAAAAACGAAGATGAGCTCCATGTGCCTCATCTACAATCAGCGGAATTTGATGTGCGTGTACAATCTCACTAATTGCAGCAATATCAGACACCATTCCATCATAAGATGGCGAAGTAATCAGTACTGCTTCTATCTCAGGATAGACCCTTAAAGCTTCTTCTACCGCTTTTGGTGTAATTCCTCCATTTAATTCTGTCTCTTCAAACACAGCCGGATATAAATAATGTGCATGCAGACGTCTTAAATAAACTGCATGATAGGCAGCTTTATGACAGTTTCTTGCCATCAAAATACTACCTCCATCACTGGTACATGCTGAAATTGCACTTAAAAGCCCGGCGGTACTTCCATTTATCAGATAAAAGCTTTTATCTGCATGGTATAACTTTGCAACACGTTTCTGTGCTTCTAAGAGAATTCCCTCCGCATGATGCAGATTATCAAATCCGGTAATCTCGGTAATATCAATTTCATAAGGATTTTTTAATGTCTCAGGGCAGAAGCTGCGCTTATGCCCCGGCATGTGAAATGGATAAACCTCTCCTTTGCTGTATTCATATAATGCTTCATCGATATATTTTTTCATTTTTTAATTTCTTATATTTGTCCGGTGGATATTCACAATCCACTTCACTCTTTCATTCGGTTAACTTATCTTGCAAGTGCTTCCTGTACCATTTTCTGAACAGTCGCAAATACATCCTCTAATGCTACTTTTTCTCTTACAGTTTTATCTCTTGTTACAACTTCACAGCATCCCTCTTTCATATTTCTCGGGCTTGCAATGATACGAACCGGAATACCCATTAAGTCAGCATCGCTAAACATAACACCGGCACTTACTTTTCTGTCATCGTAAAGTACTTCGATTCCTGCGTTCTGTAACTGTTCATATAAACCATCTGAATAGTTCTTGATTTCTTCATTGTCCGGACGTACACAGCAAAGGTGAACCTGCCATGGAGCAATTGTCATTGGCCAGATTGGACCATACTCATCATGATGTGCTTCGCAGACAGATGCAGCAAGTCTTCCGACACCAATTCCATAACATCCCATAATCGGATATTTTTCTTTGCTGTCTTTATCGAGATATTTCATTCCCATGCTCTTCGTATATTTTGTTCCGAGCTGGAAAATGTTTCCGACTTCGATACCTCTTGATACTTTGATTGCTTTTTTCTTACAACATGGGCAGATTCCGCCATCTACGATTTTTGCGAAATCATGATATTCTGCATCCGGAAGATCTCTTTCCATACAAAGTCCTGTGTAATGATAATCATCCTGATTTCCGCCACAGCAAAGATTGCATCCACCTTTTAAAGAATTGTCATATAAAACAGTTACGTTTGCATCCATTTTGTAAGGTCCGATAAATCCTGGATGTAATCCGCTCTCTAAGGTAATTTCTGCCGGATGGATTTCTTCTTTTAAGAAGTTTGTCAGTTTTGTTTCATTGGCTTCTAAGTCACCTCTGATAAATAATACAACATACTCATCATTGGAGTTTTTCTGATATACTACTGCTTTACAGGATTTTTCTGCTGAACTGTTTAAGAATTCACATACTTCTTCGATTGTATGCATGTTTGGAGTGTTCACCAGTTTTAATTCCTGATATTCTTCTGCTTCATTTTCTACGATGTTTTCTGCTGCTTCTACGTTTGCTTTGTAACCACATTCCGGGCATACTGCAATGGAATCTTCTCCAACTGGAGTTAACAGCATAAATTCATGAGAAAGACTTCCACCCATCATACCAGAATCAGATGCAACTGCGATTGTCTCCGGAATTCCGGCTCTTGCAAAAATTCTTTCATAAGCATGATAACATTTGTCATAGTATTCTTCCAAATCCTCCTGAGAAGTATGGAAAGAATAAGCATCTTTCATGGTAAATTCACGTACACGAATCAGTCCGGCTCTTGGACGTGCTTCATCACGGAATTTGGTCTGGAACTGATAAATCATAAATGGATATTTTGCGTAAGTCTGTCCATATTCTCTTACTAACTGAACAGCAGCCTCTTCATGAGTCATACCAAGCACCATCTTGCTTCCGTTTCTGTCTTTGAAACGAAGCAGTTCGCTTCCAACGCTTTCATATCTTCCGGATTCTTCCCATAAAGATGCCGGCAGAGCAACCGGAAACTGTACTTCCTGTCCATCGATTTTATCCATTTCATCACGAATAATTGCTTCAATTTTCTGGCATACACGACGAAGCGGCATGTACTGGGAATAAATTCCGTTTGCCACATACTTCATGTAACCGCCTCTTACCATCAGTGCATGACTGTCAATAACACAGTCTGACGGTCTTTCTTTAAATCTGTCTCCTACAAGTTTACTTAACTTCATAATTATTTCCTCCTAAAAAATCTTTCATCCCAATAAAGAATGAAATTAATGAAATAAAAAACCCTGAACTGACAAATTTCTTTCATCAGTTCAGGGCGAATATTCATCCGTGTTACCACCTGAATTCAGGATTGCTCCTGCACTCATAGATACAGAGTTTCCTCGATATCGCTTCCCTTTAACGGTGGAATTCCGGCAGTGTCTACTTTCTTTTGCCTGACAACTATCTGGATTAGATTTCAACCTGCAGCTCCAAGACCGGTTCGATACCATCTTATCAAAGCCTTCCACCAGCCGGCTTCTCTCTGTACATAGGACTAATATCTACTATTTCTCTTCATCGCTTTTTTCAAAATAATACGATGTGAGTGTCAAAAGTAAATTTTGTCACTCACTGATGTAACCGGATTGCTCCATTGCTATGCAATTCTCGCAATCCTTGAACACCTCAAACTCCCATAAAATGGTGTATTCACACCATTTATTTCGTTTTTGGTGTTCGGCGTGCCAATTAAGTATAAATTGCTTTTTGTGCAAGCACAACCGCAATTTATACTTTTGACACTTACATCATAATACTGCTTTCGATGGAATCTTAGCATATTTTGTACGTTCTTGCAAGCTAAAATTTCTTTTGCGCAGTCAGCTTCCCCTCAGACGAGTCAGTCGCTGACGCAGGATAATTGTTTTATATGCAAGGCGGAGGAATGAGCCATACTGGGACAACACTGTCTGCTAACACTTGGACGAGTCAACCGCTGACGCAGAATAATCGCTTTATATGCAAGGCGGAGGAATGAAGCGTAGTGGGACTACGCTGATTGACGACAACACAGCAGATAAACGATTAGACAAGTCAGCGCCAGTTCATCGCTTCAGACATCACACATATTCCCGCCGCACCCAGTTTTCTCATTTCCTCCACGCACTCCCTCGTGGTTTTCATGCCACCAATTGCAAACACCGGAATCTCCACTGCGTCGCACACTTCTTTTAAAAATCCCGTTCCTCTTGGCTCAAGTCCTGGTTTGCAGGTTGTCGCAAACACATGTCCGGCGGTCACATAAGATGCTCCAAGTTCCTGCGCTTTTTTGGCATCTTCCCTGCTGTGTGTAGAAACCCCTGTCACTTTAAATTTTTGTGCAATCTCAGGGTTTGCTTCTAAAACAGCAAGCGGAACATGGATTTTATCACATCCGGCTTCCAGTGCAGATTCTGCATAAGTATGTGCAATACAGATTACATTATGCTCCTCGCAAATCTTTTTTACAGGAAGCAGAAGTGCCGTATATTCGCTTTCTGAAAGGTCTTTCTCCCGCAAAATAACTGCATGAGGCTGATTCATGCAGATTCTTCTCATCTGCCATAAAAAAGCTTCTCTGTCTCTGCAAAGTTTTCGATTTGTAACTGCAATTACCTGTTCTTTATACATAAACATAGTCATTCATCACCGGCTGAAGTCCTTCGTCAAGAAGTGCCTCATACACCTGTTCCACACTTCTTCCATCCGAGATTTCAAACTGGTCGTCTCCTTTATTTTCAATCTCTTCTACGTGTTCCCCGATTCCAGTGCTGACCCCTGCGGAAATCTTTGTTGCTGCAATATTGACCAAATTATCTCTTACACGGGCACATTCTCTAGTTGATACCGTAATACTCGAAAATGGCATAAACAGACGATAAGCACACACAACCTGTAAAAGCTGTGGTTCATGGACATCCATCGGATTAATCTTGTCATTATTGATAATCGGGCGCAGTCTCGGACAGGAAAATGCAATTTCTGCGTGTGGATATTTTCTCTGAAGCAGATAAGCATGCATCCCTGTTGCAAACGCATCTTTTCTAAAATCATCCAGACCAAGCAGTGCCGCAAATCCAACCCCTCTCATTCCACCTTTTAACGCACGTTCCTGCGCATTTAAGCGGTATGGGAAAATTCGTTTATGTCCCGCAAGATGCAGAGTTTCATATTTATCAGAATTATAAGACTCCTGGAATACAGTTACATAGTCTGCTCCACATTCATGCAGATACGCATATTCATCTGAGTTCATCGGATAAACTTCAAGACCGATTACTTTAAAATATTTTCTTGCGATTTTACAGGCTTCTCCTATGTATTTCACATCCGAATATTTTCGGCTTTCTCCGGTTAAAATCAAAACTTCCTGAAGTCCTGTTTTGGCAACTGCTGCCATCTCTTTCTCGATTTCTTGTGCATTTAATTTTGCGCGGTTAATTTTGTTATGGCAGTTAAATCCACAATAAATACAAAAATTTTCACAGTAATTTGCAATATAAATCGGTGTAAACATATTGACACTATTTCCGAAGTGTTTTTCTTTTTCTGCCTTTGCTGCCTGTGCCATCTGCTCTAAATACGGCAGTGCTGCCGGTGATAACAGTGCCGCAAAATCTTCCGGAGTACGGCTTTCATGCGCAAGGGCACGTTCTACATCCTTTGCGGTATATTTCTCATAGTCATACTCATTCATGGCATCAATGACCTGTTTCTGCACATCGGACTCAAGCACTTCCATTCCTTTTAAATAAGTCATGTGGTCGATACGGTTTTTCTTCTGCCATTCTTTAATTTCATCATTTAAAATACTCTCATTTACATGGTTTTCTGTACTCATCTTTTTTCTCCCCCCGCTCTTAATCCTGTAAAAATCCGGTAAGCGGAGAAGATGCACTTGCTCCTTTTTCCATGACACGTCCCATACCTGCCAGATAAGCGGCTCTTCCTGCTTCAATTGCTTTCTTAAATGCCTCTGCCATCGCCGGAATATCACCTGCTGTTGCAATTGCAGTATTTGCCATAACTGCTGCTGCACCCATTTCCATTGCCTCGCATGCCTGAGATGGTTTACCGATTCCTGCATCTACAATAATCGGTAAATCAATTTCATCAATTAAAATCTGAATAAATTCTTTTGTACAGATTCCCTTATTAGAACCAATCGGAGAACCAAGAGGCATTACACATGCAGCTCCTGCGTCCCGAAGTTCTCTTGCCACATTTAAATCCGGATACATATATGGCATGACGACAAATCCCTCTTTTGCCAGAATTTCCGTTGCCTTGATGGTTTCATAGTTATCCGGAAACAGATATTTGGAATCATGGATGACTTCGATTTTTACAAAATCCCCACAGCCAAGTTCTCTGGA
>JAIIAN010000376.1 GCA_022717655.1 Bacillota bacterium
AAACCCAAGAATGGAATTTAAGATTCAAAAGATGGATTGAAAATACCATCAAAAATTGGCGACAAGTGTTCAGAAATGAAAAAACAGACGAGTACGCCTTTCTTATCAGGAAATTCCAAAAGAATTATACAGAAGCCATCAGATATTATGATGAAGAAGAACAGCCTTCCTGGGAAGATATCCAACCATTGCTCAGAGACATCATTCTGGACCATAAGGTTTATCTTGTCAATTCGGATAAAGATGCAGAAGTAAATATAGACTGGAATAGTCATTGTATGCACATTTTGGTAGGAGCAGAGATGCTTAATCGAGGTTTTACAATCGAAAATCTCGCCACCACCTATATGCCTCGATACACCACAGGAACAGCTAATGCTGACACTATACAGCAGCGCTGCCGTTTCTTTGGATATAAGCGCGACTATATCAAATCGTGCAGAGTATTCTTGCCACAAGTATCTATTCTAAATTACGTAGAATACATTAAACACGAGGAAGAATTGCGTTCAATGCTCAAATCTTGCGACTCACTTGCAGAAGCCGAGAGAAAGATCATGCTATCTCCTCGCCTCAAGCCGACGAGAACAAATGTCTTACCAGACAACATTGTAAAAACTCAACTCAAAGGTATCTGCGAATTACAGGCTTTCCAGAGTCGTTCGCTCATCGAGAACAACAAAACATATGTTAAAGCATTTCTCGAGCAACACAAGAATGATTTTGAATATGTTCAGTATAAATATCAAACAACTGATCGTCAACACCGTAGCATGGAGTTAACTATAGAAGAAGCCATTAATTTCTTACGAGATTTCAGATTTTCAGATATCAATGAACATATCAGAAAGATAGATACAATCAGATATTTGAGATACCTAGACTCCCAAAAAATCATCAAATACGTAAGATTTATCCAGATGGCATGGCAGGAGACACCTCTTCGAGAACGTTCATACAACAAGAACACTCAAAAAGTAACATCATTGTTATCTGGCCAGAGCAATGACAATGGTATTACCTATCCAGGCGACAGAAAAATGTGTGACCCTGATACTATCACCATCCAGTTGCACCATATAAAGTTCCTCAATGGAATCTTAGAGCTGCCGCCTGATGCCTATGCACTGACCATCAACTATCCTGAAAAGATAGCTACCAACTACATCAGTACAAAAGGCAATATGGATGAAGAGGATTACAGTGAATAACAAACATCTTAACAAATAAACAATTAACAAGATGAACATCAAAGAAATCATAAAACAATATAGAAACATAGAGCGTCCTTCTAGCGAAGAAGACGCTCTACCTGTGGTTTCTTTGGGCGATATGCTTCATAAACTTAGCATATCACCCGAAGGATTCCCTTGTTTTTTCGTGGCTACCAACATCACTTCTACTTCTCAAAATATAATCAGAGAACTCTTATCTGTAGAATATAATGTGGGATGTACTATTTCTAAAGACGACGGTTCAAAAGAAGAAAACGTTTTTACAGTCATCACTCTAAAATCTCTAGAGCATGCACTGCAGGATTATTTTATCGAAATTGTTTCCATGATGCTAGAGAAATTTCCCAAAGAGCCCACCTGTCATGAAGTAGCAGTAGAGGTAGAGAACTTAATCTCCATATTCTCTGCATTGAACAACCCACCACGCAAGAAGATACAGGGACTTTGGACAGAACTGTTGGTCATCGACCAATCAACATTTCCAAGCACACTGATTTCAGCTTGGCATGGAGATCCTTCTGCCAAATATGACTTTACACTTGGACGCGATAAGATAGAAGTGAAAAGTACATCTGGAGAAAAAAGAGAACACCATTTCTCATACGACCAGTTGAACCCTTCCTCCCATTCACGCCTGCTGATTGCTTCGGCAATAGTCAGAGAATCGGGTGAGAACGAAAACGGTCTTTCAGTGTACGATCTTTACCAGAAGATACACACACGTGTACACAACACTACCTGGCGTCTGAAACTATACAAAGTAATGGCCGAGACAATAGGAAGCGACATTGTAAAACTCAAAGACTTACATTTTGATTATGTACAAGCTGTGGATTCTTTAAAGTTCTTTGATGCCCTAAAGGTACCTC
>JAIIAN010000377.1 GCA_022717655.1 Bacillota bacterium
GGACAAACAGTATGAGGATGGACGAGTAACCGTACTGACCGATGAAGAATTGATTGCAGTGATTGAAGAAAGTTGTATGAGATTAAATATTAAGCTTTAAAATAAAAAATGTACTCTTAGAGTCAAATAAAGATTCTGAAAGTACATAAAACAAAAAAGGAGAAAAGATGGCAGGAACAGAGAAGTCTTTAAGAGGACAGGTTTTTGATAAAATACGTTCCGATATTTTGAATGGAAAATATAAAAGAGGGGAAGAACTGGTTGAAAGTTCAATTGGAAAAGAATTGGGAATCAGCCGGACACCGGTAAGAGAGGCAATTCGCCAGCTGGAACTGGAGGGCTTGGTACAGCTTGTTCCGAATAAGGGGGCATTTGTAACCGGAATTTCCGAAAAGGACGTAAGAGATATCTATCTGATTCGTGCACGCTTAGAAGGTCTTGCTGCAAGAATGGCAGCAAAGAATATTACACCGGAGCTTTTAGAAGCAATGGAAGAGACGGTTGTCTTATCAGAGTACCATGCGAAAAAAGAACATTATGAACAGGTGTGTGAGATGGACAGTAAATTTCATAAACTTTTATATAAAGCATCCGGAAGCCGGATTTTAGAACATACATTAACGGATTTTCATCAATATGTGCAGAGAGTCCGAATGGCATCCATTATGCAAAAAAGACGTATGGAAAAGTCAAATGACGAACATGATGCAATTTTAACAGCAATTCGTGAGCACGATGAGGAAAAAGCAGAATTAGTGGCAACTCGTCATATTTCAAATACAGTAGAAAATTTAAAAAACTATGATTTAGACAGTGTATTAAGTAAGGTCGAATAAACGTTAGGGCTTAAGGAGGATAAGACGATGGAAAAAATTAAAATGACAACACCACTTGTAGAGATGGACGGAGATGAAATGACAAGAATCCTCTGGAAGATGATAAAAGAGGAATTACTTGAGCCATATATTGATTTGAATACAGAGTATTATGATTTAGGACTGGAATATAGAAATAAGACGAATGACCAGGTTACAATAGATGCGGCAAATGCTACTAAAAAATATAAAGTAGCAGTAAAATGTGCGACAATTACTCCAAATGCTGCACGTATGAAAGAGTATGATTTAAAAGAGATGTATAAAAGTCCGAATGGAACGATTCGCTCCATGCTGGATGGAATGGTATTTCGAGCTCCGATTGTCGTAAGAGGAATTGAACCTTGTGTAAAAAACTGGAAGAAACCAATTACATTGGCAAGACATGCTTATGGAGATGTCTATAAGAATACAGAGATGATAATTCCTGGACCGGGAAAGGTAGAACTGGTTTATACAAGTGAAGATGGAACAGAGGTAAGAGAACTGATTCATAATTTTACAGGTGCAGGTGTTGCACAGGGAATGCATAATTTAAATAATTCCATTGAGAGTTTTGCAAAGAGTTGTTTTAGTTATGCACTCTCAACAAAACAGGATTTATGGTTTTCTACAAAAGATACGATTTCTAAAAAATATGACCATACATTCAAGGATATTTTTCAGGAAATTTATGAAAAAGAATATAAAGAAGCATTTGAAAAAGCCGGAATTACGTACTTTTATACTTTAATTGATGATGCGGTTGCACGTGTTATGAAAGCAGAAGGCGGATTTATCTGGGCTTGCAAGAACTACGATGGAGATGTTATGAGTGACATGGTATCTTCTGCATTTGGGTCTTTGGCAATGATGACTTCTGTATTGGTTTCTCCAAACGGTTATTTTGAGTATGAAGCAGCACATGGTACTGTACAGCGTCATTATTATAAGTACTTAAAAGGAGAAGAGACTTCTACAAACTCTGTTGCAACAATTTTTGCATGGAGCGGAGCACTTAGAAAACGTGGAGAATTAGATAAAAATGAAGATCTGCAGGCATTTGCAGACAAGCTGGAAAAAGCAACCATAGAGACGATTGAAAGTGGAGAGATGACAAAAGATTTGGCATTGATTACATCGATTGAAAATCCGACTGTATTAAACAGCAAAGAATTTATCCTTGCAATCCGTAATAATTTAGAAAAATAAAAAATTTAGAATGAAAAAGGGAAGAGGGCATTATG
>JAIIAN010000378.1 GCA_022717655.1 Bacillota bacterium
ATTTTATACCATTCAGACAGCGTCGGACAAGGTGTTTTATCTGATTATCGACAGGGATGGAGAGGAAGAAATGGTCTACTTTCTGACAGAGATTACGGAAAATGACTTGCTGAATACCACATCTGATAACAGCGAGACCTTACCGAAAAACTCCACCGCATTAGAGTCTTCAATCCCGACTTCTGAAAGTGCATTGCCAAATAATAATGCAGAACAGGAAAATAAGCAGGAGGAAGCTGCGGAAGATACAGAGGGAACCGAAGAAGATACAGAAAGCACCGAGGAACCGGAAGAAACGGAGGTTAAAGAGCAGGCAAATCCTATGATTTCCTATATCCTTATGGGAGGTCTTGCAGTGGCAGTAATCGGAGGTGCGTATTATTTCAAAGTGGTACGCAAAAAGAAAGAGGATTTCATCGAGGATGAAGATGAGGAATCAGAGGGAAGTTCGGATGATGATTTCTTTGAGGAACAGGAGGAAGAATAATGCAGTTAGTGATAGCAGAAAAGCCAAGTGTGGCACAGTCAATTGCCAAGGTGCTTGGTGCAGATGAGAGAAAAGACGGATACATGGAGGGAAACGGTTCTATCGTTTCATGGTGTGTGGGGCATCTGGTTGAGTTGGCACAGCCGGATGCCTATTTTGATGCATGGAAAAAGTGGACCTACGACAGCCTGCCTATGATACCGGAGCATTGGCAGCATGAGGTCAAGAAAGACACGGTTGCTCAGTACAGGGTATTAAAGGAGCTGATGCATGATACAAGAGTAGACAGCGTGGTATGTGCCACAGATGCAGGACGGGAAGGAGAGCTTATCTTCCGTTTGGTGTATGAACAGGCGGGATGCAGCAAACCCATGAAACGCTTATGGATTTCATCTATGGAGGAAAGTGCCATAAGGGAAGGCTTTGAGAATTTGAAGCCGGGCAGTGACTACGATCACTTATACCATTCTGCACTTTGCAGACAGGAAGCGGACTGGCTTGTGGGTATCAATGGGACAAGGCTTTTTACCGTTTTATATGGCGGCAAGGTGTTAAAGGTGGGCAGAGTACAGACACCTACCCTTGCAATGCTTGTGGAACGTGAAAGCAAGATTATGAATTTCAAGAAAGAGCAGTATTTTATGGCTCATATCCTCTGTGGCGGAGTGGATGCGGTTACAGAGAGGATTGACAGTAAAACAGAAACGGAAAATGTGGCAGGAGCTTGTCTGAACGGACAGGCTCTTGTTACATCTGTGGCAAAGGAAGAAAAGACGGTGGCACCGCCGAAGCTCTATGATCTTACCACGCTTCAGAGGGATGCCAACCGCTTATTCGGGTTTACTGCAAAACAGACTTTGGAGTACACCCAGAGTCTTTATGAAAAGAAGCTGTGTACCTATCCGAGAACGGACAGCCAGTATTTGTCTGATGATATGGAGCAGACAGCCGGAAATGTGATTGAAGCAATTTTTGGTTCCATTCTGTTTGAGGAAAATAGGATGTTCAATCCGGATATTAAGCGTGTGTTAAACAGCAAAAAGGTCACAGACCACCATGCAATTATCCCTACCATGGAGATTGCAAAAGATGACCTTGCAGTCCTGCCGGAAACGGAGCGAAAGATTTTATCCCTTGTGGCCAACAGGCTGCTGTGCGCTACGGGGGAGAAACATTTTTATGAAACAGTCAAGGCAGAGTTTTCCTGTGGCGGTTACACCTTTTCCACTTTCGGCAAGTCGGTCTTAAAAAACGGGTGGAAAGATTTTGAAGATGCCTTTAAGCGTTCTTTTAAGACCACGGAAGAGAAAGAGCAGGAGGATAAGAAGCTTCCAGAGCTTTCCGAGGGGCAGACCTTTGACGGGGTACAGACGAAAATCAGCGAGCATTACACCACACCGCCGAAACATTTTACGGAAGATTCCCTTCTTTCTGCAATGGAGCGAGCCGGAAACGAGGACATGAGTGACGATGTGGAGCGTAAGGGACTTGGTACACCTGCCACCAGAGCAGACATTATAGAGAAGTTAGTCAAGGACGGTTTCGTGAAACGAGAGAAAAAGCAGATGATTCCCACAGAGGATGGAATGAAGCTGATTACGGTG
>JAIIAN010000379.1 GCA_022717655.1 Bacillota bacterium
AACACAAGGAATCCACCGCCACCAGCACCAAGAAGCTTTCCACCGAGTGCACCAGCTTCAATCCCTTTCTGATAGAACTCATCAATACTGTTTGTTGAAATAGATCCGCCTGTCTGTTTTTTGAGTTTCCATGTGTGGTCAAGAAGTCGGCCAAAGTCATCTAAATCTCTTTTCTTGTTTGTAAGGACTTCTTCTGCCTCATCAACAAGAGCCAACATCTCTTTTAACTGTGCTTCTTTCTCTTTAGCAGATACATTGTTTGCTTTCTGAACATCAGAAGAGAAACGAGTGAATCCGGTAAAGAACATCATCAAGTTATTGTTCAGTCTCTTCTTTCTCTCTGGGCTGATAATAATAGGAAGAACCTCATAGCCATCAGCATTGAAGTTAATCCTGTTAAAGCCTCCAAAAGATGCCGCAATCTGATCCTGCCAACCACCGGCTTCATCACATAGAATTCTCTCTAAATAGATAGCCTCATCTGCAAGCTTCTTCTTATCTGCATATTTTCCCTTTAACGCATAAAATGCGTTCAGCATACCAACAGCAAAAGAACTGCTAGTTCCTAACCCTGAACGAGCTGGAAGATCAGCTTCGTATGTCAAACGTAATTCATGCATGTTCAACATTTTCATTGCATTACGAATTGCCGGATGCTGGATAGCCTCTATATCAGTCACACGCTCTGTCTTTGAATAAGACAACTCTGTACTGTAATCAAAGAATCGAGGCAAATGACGTACATTCACATAGCAATACTTATCAAAAGTTGTGGAGATAACGGCTCCTCTGTTTTCTTTAAAGAAACTCTCCATATCGGTACCGCCGCCAAAAAATGACATGCGGAATGGTGTCTTTGTAATAATCATTTCAATTTCTCCTCTTTATCTTTTGGACAACCAGTCCATATCAACTATCCAGATTATTCTGGATAGCTCAGCTGATTCTCCTAACCTCAAAAGCCCCACTACACCCACGCAGCAGATACTCTTTATCTAACATTTCGCCCTTATCAACTTTTCTTTGTAGCCACAACTACATTTTTGATAAGTTCATATCAGCCCCTGTCCTTACTCCCAGTAATCCCAAGAATTGAAATACATTTCTCTTACAAACTAACTTTGCTAATCCTTCTTTTCCACAACCTCCAATCCCACAGTCACTCCAACCTTATCCCCAAACATCTCCACATTCAGGGTTGCGGTTCTTTTGTGCCTGTTTATCTTGCAGATCATGGCTTCTTTACCTGCCAATGGTCCATCTGTGATAGTTACCTTGTCGCCCTCAATCATGCCGCAAGACATTGCTATTTCGTAATTGTCATTAACCATTTCCCTGAATAGCTCTTCCTTGCTTCTTTCAATTGGCACGAAGCTGTCCTTATCTCTTCCGAGCAGGCTTATGAATACCGGCACATTTTTCAGAGCCTCATATACCTGTTCCGGTGTATCAGTGTCTATGAATATGTATCCTGGAAACATTACCTTGCTCTCTTGATGCCACTTTCCATAGAATTTCTTAACCTTATTGAATCTGAGTACAAATATATCGTTATACATTTGTTTATCAACTAATTTGGAGCAGTAGTCTTTTATGACACTCTCTTTTCCAGTCTCTACCTGAACTGCATACCACATAATAACTTTCCTTTCCGGATTCATTAATCCTAAAAATGGGTACGCTTCGCCATTCTGTCAGCAATGCTGGCAGATTAACTATCTACATATGACCACTATAAGAATAAACGTGACAAAGCAACGATTTATCCTGGTAAGCTTTTTTATCAATTATTCTTATGGCACTTTTCATGCCAGATGTTTTGCACCCATAACTATATATTAGCCTATGGCAAAATACACCGTTCAATATTTTATCACTTTTGACTATATTCGTCAATGTTTTACATAATAATACTTTTCAATAATATTTTTCCATACCGGGAATCATATGTACGCCATGATTGATGAGATGTGTGAAATAAGGTTTTTAGATTTTAATATTCTTCCTTCAAGATAATTAATCACCCCACCAGAACAATCATTAATGTTCCAGTGGGGTAATCTAACATTTTATTTAATTATTTTATGG
>JAIIAN010000380.1 GCA_022717655.1 Bacillota bacterium
TCTACCTTGGAGTGAAAAGTTTCCTATTTGAGTATTTTCACGTTCAATTGTAAAACTTGCAGAAAACAAATCCTTTGAAACTTGTATTACATCAAGTATCATAATTTCACCTTATTCTTTTGGAACAATTGAACCGTCCTTAATTTCAAGTTCTCCAAGTTTATCTAACACATTTTGTCTGAAATCTAACTCATCCTTGTCTTGAAATCCGAGAAAATATACAGTATCAATTGCATCTCTATTAAAGAAAAACATTGATGAAGGGTCAACAATCCCTTCTGGATAATAGCAAGCAGAGTAATCATATATTGTATTTTCGCCTTCTTTAGCCTGAATGCGACCGCACACCATTATCTTTTTGTCTCCGCCTTTTAACAGAACGACAGAACCTATAGGTAATAAATTTTTATGCATATATCTTTACCTCCGTATCGTTAATTTAGTTATATCAAATTTATTGCATTTTTTCAATTACCAGAGCGAAAAATTACTCCAATCAATACTAATTTCTACTCCGGCTCCTAAGCCTAAGCCAGCACCTATTTTGCCTGACACGCCTCCGGTTGTAACTTTTCCCTCGGCGTTCACACCAGCTCCACCAGCTTTTCCAGTCACTCCAGCATCAATATTGATACCAAAGATTGTGAACCCTCCGGAAACTTTTCCTTGCGCTAGATATGCTTCAGCTCCAACCTTACATTTGGCTCCTAGTTCCGTTTTAGTTTGCCCCGTTGTTTCGTCTTTATAGGTTATCTTACCAACACTGCCACTAGCTTCAGCTTCAGCTCCTAATAATGTACCGCTGCCTTTAATATGCCCATTGATTTCATCTGTTCCAATTTTTGCTTCAGCACTTCCCTTAGCTGCCACAGCTTCGGCTTTTAATTTTGCATCTAAGGTTGGTGAAAACTTACCGTCCTTATACAACGTTGCTCCAATTTTACCAGTAGCACCGACAGTACCAACTGTGCCACTAACTTCTCCGCCTACTAAGCCAATATTGCCTTTAAGTTTTCCCTTAGCGAGATGCCCCTCAGCTTCAACGCTTTTTTCAATGCCAGCGTCACCTTTCCCTGGATTCCATTTGGCACTCGACTTAGTTTTAATTGAGCCGCCGATTACATCTCCTTCAGCTGATCCTGATGAATCAAAGCCAAGAACTGAACCTTCAGTTGTGGCTTTTCCTCCAAGCACAGCACCTTCAATTTTCCAGTCATCTTTAAGAACTTTTTTGAATGTGCTATCTGTTCCGTACTTGTCATCAACTTGAGTCTTGTTTGATGCTTGCTTACTCATTTCTGAGCCACCAGTTGTGCCAAGCCCCAACCCAATAATACCCAGACCGCTTATTTTTCCTGTTAAAGCATTTTTCATTCCCATAACACGAACATCAGTGCTATGGTAGTTATTTGCACCTTTTTCGACCATATTTTTAATAGATATAATTCGGTTTTCAATACTTGACAATTGGGATGATACACTTGACATCCTGTTGCCGAGATTATTTCTATTTAACACTCTACCTTCTACTTGGTTTCGTGTTGAGTTAAAGTAAGATTTTACATTTGCCACTGTGTTTTGGGCAGAAGTTGCGGTTGGACTTAGCCCTATAACTGCTCCTACATTAATTTTTATTTGTGCCATTGGCTCACCTCCTAAACAAACATTGCATCCATCTTATCGCGGCGTTCCACAATTAGGACAAAATCGTTCAGAAGCATCAAACTGAGTAGCACATTTCTTACAAAATGTCATATTACCACTTGTCTGATTTGCTTTTATTGGAGGATTACCATTTTTGTCAGAATAAGATGTTGGCGTAACCGTTTTATTACCTTTATCTTTTAACAAACAGATCAACAATATAAGTATCGCAATAGCCAGTCCGATTATAACCACTAAACCTATATAAATTGTTATAAATTCAGGATACATACATTCTACCTCCTTTGGGATTAGCTCCAGTGAGCATAAATGTTCACTAGAGCTTTCATATAAGAATTATTTTTCCTCGTCCTTTTTCTTCTTTTTACCGAAGAGTATAAATGCAGTAATAGCAACAGCAAGAACAACCACACCGATTATT
>JAIIAN010000381.1 GCA_022717655.1 Bacillota bacterium
AACGCACTTATCAAGGATATTCAGAGAAGCACTTTTGAGGGGATCGGGAAACCCGAACCGTTAAAGGCAAATCTAAGCGGTATGTGGAGCAGACGTATTGATTCTCTTTCCTTTTCAGCTTCATAGTTTCTGGTGTTTTCTTTACAGCATAGGGTTTCTGATTTCTCGCATTAAACTCATTTAATTCTGATAACACTTCTCTAAATTCTTTTCTTGATTCTAATAAATCTTCATATAATTCGCTTATTTCTTTATCCGGAATTTTATCCATCTTCTTCTTAAAAATACCTTTATGCAATACAACATCTAGTGCGTTAATGATATTTATAGCTTCAAAAAGACACATGTCATCTAATTTCAAGTCTTTTTCATATTCGGCAATCCTTATACATTCGGTTTCTAACCTTTTCAAAAATTCTGCTTCATCTGCACATGAAATTCTTCTTAACCTGTTCACATCATCCATAAATTTTTTAATATCATCATTGCCAAAATATTCTGGTTCAAACTCTTTAAGTTCTTTAATTTTAACATGTTTTTAAAGCACCTAAAATTACACTTTTTTCTGTAATTTTTCATTTTAATCTTACTCCGAATCATTTATTAGACGCTTGAAGCCACATTGATTTCATGATATCATAAATCTAACAAAACTCCATACTTTAATCAAAGCACTAAAGAAAGTGAGAATCCTATGGCACATGATAACAAGAAACAACAGGATTTGGAACTCCAACAGAAACACGAAAGAAACCTTGAACTCATCCGTAGACTTAGACTTATAGACGATGATTTCATGGAAAAAGTTTTTGAGGACAAAGCCTGTGCGGAACTTCTGCTCCGAATCATTTTGGAAAGAGATGACTTGACCGTACAGAGTGTACATGGACAACATGTCGTTAAAAATTTACAAGGACGTTCCATCCGAATGGACATCTTAGCAGTAGACACAACTGGACAAATCCATAACGTCGAAGTTCAAAGAAGCGATAAAGGTGCTGGCGTAAAAAGAGCGAGATACAACAGCAGCTTAATTGATGCCAACATAACAGAAGCTGGCGACGATTATGGAAAATTAAATGAAACCTATGTTATCTTCATCACAGAGAACGACGTATTGAAAGGAAACCTGCCAATCTATCATATTGACCGAGTTATTCGTGAAACTGGTGAATTATTCAATGACAAATCACATATCATATATGTAAACTCAAAAATACAGGATGAAACAGAACTCGGTAAATTGATGTCTGATTTCTTTTGCACCGATGCAAATGATATGAACTACAAGGTTCTGGCAGACCGTGTTCGATACTTCAAGGAAGATGAGAAAGGAGTGGCGAGTATGAGTAGAGTATTTGAAGAAATTGCTAAAGAAGCGGCGGAAAAAGCGGCAGAAAAAGCGGCTCGGGAAACGGCTATTAAAACAGCTACACTTATGTTAAAATCTAAAAAACTTTCCTATGAAGAAATAGCAGAATTTACACAATTAACAGTAGAAGAAATTAAAGAATTGGACAGTAAAAGAACTGCTTAAAGAGGGCAACTATGAGTAGCGTATTTGAAGAAATTGCTAGAGAAGCGGCAGAAAAAGCGGCTCGGGAAACGGCTAAATCTTTATTGGCATTAGGAAAGTTGTCTTATGAAGAAATTTCTAAAGTATCTAAATTGTCTGTAGAAGAAATTAAGGGATTGGACAACAATCAGCCAGCATAAGGTACTTTGGGGGCTACACCCCCAATCCCCTGTGAATTGTTTCATAAAAATCATTGAAAATGTTTTTCATAAAACAATGAAATAGAGTTAGCTGACAAACTTAAGAATATCCAATTTCCAGAACAAAAAAGCGTATGCTAAGAAGTACAGAACTGTATCTTTTTAACATGCGCTATTTTTTATCCGATAATCCTAGAAAGTAATCGGCTGATACATGATAAAACTCACATAGAGCAATCACATACTCGATTGGCAAAAGAATTAACGCACTTATCAAGGATATTCAGAGAAGCACTTTTGAGGGGATCGGGAAACCCGAACCGTTAAAGGCAAATCTAAGCGGTATGTGGAGC
>JAIIAN010000382.1 GCA_022717655.1 Bacillota bacterium
TTTATTACATAATAATTATTATAGGTTGTTAACGTGATTTTTATATTCATTATTATGTAAATAACACTTTTGTATTGGTGCTCATTATGGAATTAATGGTAGATTATATGGTTAAAAGTTTTGATTCTTATTATAATTAAGGATTTTTATATTATATGAAAAAAATACTTGTAACAGGTATTAATGGTTTAATAGGTCAGTATACTATAGAACCACTAAAAGAATTAGGTTTTGAAGTATATGGTATAGGAACTAAAAATATAACTACAAATAAATTCCAGTATATACAACTAGATATAAACAATTCTATAGAAATAGAAAATATATTTTCTCGAATAAAACCAGAATATTTAATACATTTGGCTTGGGATATAAATGATTTAAATTCAAATTATCATTTTAATTTATTGGTCTCTTCTATTAATATGATAGATTATTTTTATAAAAATGGTGGAAGAAGGGCTGTATATATTGGTAGTTGTTTTGAGTATAAATTTAAAGAATTACCTCTTAAAGAATTAGATGAGTTAAATTTAACTACAACGTATAGTAAATGCAAAAATTATTTGAGAGAAATATCTGAATTTTATTGTTTAAAAAATAATATAGATTTCTGTTGGGCTAGAGTTTTTTATGTTTATGGTAAAAATGAAAATCCTAAGAGAATATTTCCGTATATAATAAATAATTTAAAAGAAAATAAAAAAGTTATAATTAATCATTCACAATTAAAAAAAGATTATATGTTTGCAGGTGATGTAGCAAAAGCTATAGCTCTTATTACTAATTCTGATTTTAGTGGAATTGTAAATATTTGTTCTGGAAAATCCATATCTTTAAAAGAATTTGCATTAATAATTGCTAAAAAAATGAATAAAGAATATTTATTAGAATTTAAAGAATTAAATACTGATGAGCCTAATATTATAATTGGAGATAATTCAAAACTTATTAATGAAATAGGATTTAATGATTATTCTAATATGGAAGATGTTTTTGATAATTTAATTTCGGAGTATTGCAAATGAAGAAGATTAGTATATTGGTTCCTACATATAATGAAGAAGATAATGTTATTAATGTAGTAGAAAAATTAGAAAATATATTAAATAATTTAAAAGATTATAATTATGAAATAGTTTTTATAGACAATTGTTCAAAAGATAATACAAGAAATATTTTAATTAATTTATGCAAAAAAAATAAAAAGGTTAAGGCTATTTTTAATGCCAAAAATTTTGGATTTAGTAGATCCATATTTTATGGTTTAATTCAAACAACAGGTGATTGTACCATATTAATTTATGCTGATTTTCAGGAACCTCCAGAATTAATACCTAAGTTTATAGAAGAATGGGAAAATGGATATAAAATAGTTATAGGTAAAAAAAGTAAAAGTAATGAAAATATATTTATTTCTATAATAAGAAAGTTTTATTATAAATTAATTAGATCTATATCTGATGTTGAGCAAATAGAGAATTTTCATGGATTTGGTTTATATGATAAAGAGTTTATAAATATATTAAGAAATTTAAATGATTCAGAACCATATTTAAGAGGAATAGTTGCTGAATTTGGATATAAAATAAAAGAATTGTATTATGAGCATAAAAAAAGAGAAAAAGGAAAATCTAGTTTTAATTTTTATAGAATGTATGATTTGGCTATGCTCGGTATAACTAGTTATTCAAAAGTTGTATTAAGATTTGCTACAATGTTTGGATTTTTATTTTCAGTTATAACATTTATTATTGGGTTAATAACTTTTATTGCTAAATTAGTTAATTGGGATAATTATCCAATAGGTATGGCAGCACTAATAGTTGGTGTATTTTTTATAGGTTCTGTACAATTATTTTTTATAGGGCTTTTAGGTGAATATATACTTAATATTAATCGAAGAGTTATGAATAGACCTTTGGTCATAGAAGAAAAAAGGATTAATTTTCATTAAAGTTACAAAAAATATTCATTTTGTATAGTTTATTCAAATTATTGTTTTTATAAAAAAGTATATTATTTGTATATTAAAATTATAGCAAAAAAGAATAT
>JAIIAN010000383.1 GCA_022717655.1 Bacillota bacterium
ATTGCTGTAATAGATAAAGCTTCACGGCGTAAGCAGTGAATCTTACTTG
Organism: Bacillota bacterium; assembly: GCA_022717655.1. GTDB lineage: Bacteria > Bacillota > Clostridia > Lachnospirales > Lachnospiraceae > Blautia. The sequence goes on from JAIIAN010000383.1 coordinate 50, forward strand.
GAGTTGTTAGTGTAAAAATTTTTGTGAAAGGTTGGGATTAACGATGAAGAATAATAAGGCTTTGGCAAGAAAAATTTTGTGCGGTCTTTTGGCGGCAGGTGTTGTTGGCGTAAGTGGTAGCGCGCTGGCGGCGACATATGGCGTAAATGCTGCTGTTGAAGATAATATTAATGCTAATCTCACTTATAAAGATGGAAAGATTGGTGGTTTTGACTACGGTTTAAATGCGCAAGGTGATTATAAGCAATCCAAGGAATCAAAAATTTCACTGACCACTGACAGTGTGAATATTACTGCCAATCTGACAGGCATTCAGGGACAAAAGTGGGCTGTATTAACCATTGGCACTTCTAATACTAGCGATGTTAACATTATTGGAAAGACTAATGGAATTGTGTTAAAGACCGGAAGTAGTGCGGAAATTACAGGCAATAAAGTAAAGATAGCCAACGAAAGCAAAAGCTTATTGATTAAGATTGACAATGGTTATTCTAATGTGAATAGGCCTGCACAGCTGATAGTCAAAGGAAAACAAATCGAGCTTAAGTCTTCAGGAAAGGTTATTGAAGCTAATTCAAATTATAAAAAAGCTGAAAGTCTTCCCAAAGCTAGTGTTACTTTGGGGGATGAGTCCACGGAATTACTTGAGATGACAGGTACAGATGGAATTTATGCTAAAAAGAATTCAGAAATAATCGGGAACGCAAAAGATATTTGCCTAGTTGTCAATTCAAATGCAAAAACATATGGTATGCAAGCAACTGGTGAGGAAGCCAAGGTGCAGCTGACGTCTAAAGATAATTTGCTGATAGATGTTGGTGGTAGCGGAGCAATTGCTGTGTATAGTTCTGCTGCCTCTGCAAAGGTGAAACTGGCCGGAAATGACGTAAAAATTCAGGCGCAAGGAACTGATGCTCCTGTTTACGGAGTCTATTCAGAGACAGGTTCGAATGTATCGATTGCAGGTAATACGGCGGAAATCAGTACTGCCGGCGGTAAAAATGGTTCATATGGCAAGATCGGCAGCTCTGCAATTTATGCAGACAAGTCTAATATTAAAGTTGATGCTAATAAAATAGTAGTTAATACAGATAAAGCGAAGGAGAATGCATATGCCGTTTATGGCAATTGCGGCTCCCACATTACACTTGGCAAAGATGCAAATTCTGAAGTGCATATTTCCAGTAGCAGTGAAGGGAATGCTATGGGTGTCGTTGTAGCAACTGCGTCAACTTCAGCAAGCACGGCAGCAGCCAGTCAGGTTAATATCCAGGGTGCGAAAATCAATGTAGCCGCAGAAGGCGGGCCGAAGGCTCGTGGCTTGTATGCACAGGACCAAAATGAGATTATTGTAGGTAATGCCGGTTCTGATATCCATATTTCTGCCAAGGGTGAAGATGCTGCTGGCATTATAGCTATTGAGCATGGTTCTGTTGCTCTGAACGGGCAAAATGCGGTAATTGATGTAGATGGCAGCAAGTATTCTACAGGTATTCACGTTCAAAATACCGATATGACGGACAAAACTAATCGTGCCACTGTTAATGTTAATACCGAAAATACCACTATTAATGCTGTTACCGCCCTTTCTGCTATGAGCCATAGCGTACTAAATGTAAATAGTAATCTGGTGACTAACGGCAAGAATGCCATTTTGACACGTGGTAATTCTGATGTAAATATTAATACCGATGGCAAACACACTACGCAACTGAACGGTGATATCGTATTTAACTACGATGGGGCCTCCAGTGGTACGGGAATAGATTCCAATGTCAACGTTAACTTAAATGGCGAAGGATCTTCTTGGACTGGCAATACTAAAGCAGAATGGAATAGTGCTAGCGGTAAACCTGATGAAGCCAAACTGACGGTTTCCCACATGAACTTGAATGTAGCAAACGGTGCGCAATGGAATCCTACAACTATTAAGAGCCAAAATAACGAAACTAATGGCGTGGAAAACATTGCTATCAATAATCTTGCGCTGAATAATGGCATTAT
>JAIIAN010000081.1 GCA_022717655.1 Bacillota bacterium
TATAAAATAGAAGAAAAAAAGGTGGTCGATACCGTGGATATAAAAACAGCGGTCATATATCGTTTAAACGATCTGATTAATCAGAAAGATATCACAGTGAATGAGGCGGCGGTATGTTCTGGCGTTCCTCCTTCAACATTAAAGAATATTTTGTATGGTCAGAGTAAGAATGCTGGCGTAGTTACAATAAAAAAGATATGCGATGGATTGGATGTCACAATACAGGAATTTTTTGCTGATCCCATCTTTGCAGATTTGGAACCCGAACTATAGGAAGAGTAAATGCTCATAGGATTCAGATTCTGCAGGATGGATTTTTTATGAAAGAGGGTTAGAGGAAACTAACTTAGGAGGACATAGATGTATAAAATAGCAATTTGCGATGATGATAAAAATTACAGGGAGAAAATAGAGAAGGTTATAGAAACGGAAGGGATTCTTCCTAAGAGCGAGATACGGTTTTATGAATACGAGTCAGGAAAGGAACTACTGAAAAATGCTGATATTTTGCATGATTTGGTCTTTATGGATATGCGTATGCCCGGATTGGATGGGAATAAATCGGTACTGAAGCTGAGGGAATACAATAGGGCAGCGATATTGGTGTTCTGCTCCGGATACTTTGAACCGACTTCAGACAGCATCAATATTGGGCAGCCGTTCCGGTATATTATGAAAGACTTGCATGACAGAAGTCTAAAAAGGGAAATCCCTGCAATTTTATCAAAAGTAAAATTGCACTGTGGAGATTCTTCCGTGACGGTTACATCAGCGGGAAGAGTAATTCGTATCTATACGGAAGACATTTTATATATCTGTCTGGCGAAAAGGGGTTGCTCTATATACGTTGCTAGGCAGGGGGAGATAGATGAGATGCATTGTAAGGAATCTTTAGGCGATTTATATGAACGTCTGGCCGGAAGGGGATTTGAGTATGCACATAACAGTTATATTGTAAATCTGGCGAAAGTGGAAGGATTGGAAAAGAATGTGGCGCTGCTACAGATGGGAATCCAATTGAATGTTTCAAGGTCGAGAAAAGGTCAGTTTGCTGACGCTCTGATCATGTTTCTTGGGGAAAGGAACGGCATGGTATGATAGTAAGAGATTTTTTGATCTGCCTTCTTCAAATGTATCTGTTGGAAGATCTGGAAAAGAACATGCTTCCATACAGAAGAGAAAACTTTTGGGGAAAATTTCTCATATATTTTGTCGTAGCGCTGATAATGCTCGGAATCAACCACTTGGAATCCTCAATATTTAATATGGTAATGATTCCGGTAACGTATATGATTGTGTCAATGGTTGTGTTCCGGGGAAATATATGGAAGAAGCTGGTTATAGTATGCTGCTATTATGTGCTGGCAATTATTCCTGAATTTCTCTTTGCAACGCTTACGAATGCGTATGGCGTGACTGGTGCATCTGAGGGTTTTGGGACGGAAATAGAAAAAACATTAGCGCTACTACTGATGAGTACCATGACATTTCTGTTTATTAAATGCATTAATCAGGTAACGAGAAAAAGGAATTATCTGACGATTGAGAATAAAACTTTTACTGTGCTGCTCATGCTGCCAACCGCTACGATCATTATATTAGGATGTGTGTTTTATTCAAATATTTCTTTTGAAGGAATGAACAGGGTTATGGTTCCGGTAGGAGCTTCGCTGCTGCTATTGACGAATATCTTCATTTTCTCAGTGTTTGACCGGTTTGTAGAGAAATCAGAAGAAGTGAAGAAGATGGACCGGCTTTACCAGAAAAGCAGGGCGGAGATTGCTAATTTACAGTATATGAATAAGGTCAATGAGGATAACAGGGCATTCTTACACGATATAAATAAATTTATTTGTACAGTAGCCGGTTTGATGGAAGAAGGAGAAAATCAAGAGGTTAAGGAGATTATGGAACATTTAGGTGTCCGGATTCAGAGCCTTCAAAAAGGTGTGTATTGCGAACACCCGATCTTGAACAGCATCCTGTGCGAAAGGAAATTCCTTGCGGAATCTAAGAATATTTCCTATAAGATTACCCTGGGTAATGATCTCAGGCTGGACTTTCTGGAAGAACTGGATATGATCTCAATCGTAGGTAATCTTTTGGATAACGCACTGGAAGCGGCAGAAAAGACAAAAGATGGCCGATATGTGGAATGCAGGATGTATATGGGAAATGAGGAACATTTCCTTGTTATGGAATTTTGCAACGGGTATGTTGTTCCACTGTTAAAGGACAAGGACCGGTACATAAGCACCAAAAGAGATGCAGACAGTCACGGGATCGGACTGCATACGGTTGGAAAACTGGTTAAAAAGTATGCTGGAATTATGAGAGTGGAGGTCGGAGAACAGGAGTTCTCTGTTAAGCTGATCTTTACAATAAAATAAAGATGTGCAAAAATCGCCCAAAAAGTTACCGTTTTTGCCACGGTAATTGAAAAAAGGGCGATTTTTGTGTAAACTATCGGAAAAAAATGGAGGCATGTAACTATGAAAAAAACAATCAGAAAAAGCTTGGGTATCAAAGTACTTGGAGTTGTAAACTGTCTTGCACTCTGCCTGACGGCATATACGGCAAATCTGGCGTGCAACTGGCTGTACTATCAGGAAGAAGAGCCGGAAGAAGTTAAGAAAATGAGGAAATTCTAGTGTGGAAAAAAACTACCGGCTGGCTTTTTGAAGTGCAAAACAGGAACGGGATTCTTGAAGAGAAAGACCGCAGGCTGTATGAATATGCTTACGGCGTACTGCTGGGCAGGGTGGCGATATACCTTATCATTGTCATACTTGGCATTGTAACGGGGAATTGGCTGGAGATGCTAGTCTTTTTATTGCCCTTTACTGTTCTAAGGCAGTATGCCGGAGGGATTCATTTAGAAAAAGCAGGGAGCTGCATGGTTGTTTCTAGTATCCTTGTCCTTCTGTGCGGTCAGTATCTGGCGTCTGGTTCGGCTGTGATGTGGCAAATACGGATCATATGGCTTGCTGCAGTTGGAGTCATATTTGTTATGGCACCGGTGGATGCCAGCAGTAAGAAACTGGATGAGAAAGAAAAGAAAGTTTATGGTATGCGCGCGAGGGCAATTTTAATTATTGAATGCGCGATAGCAGGTGTTTTTTCTGTAACCGGATATTTCCTGGTCGTAAACGGGATTATGGTAGCACATATTGTTTTGGCGTCCGGTTTAATATTGGGATGGATCAAAAATTTTTTTTGACAAAGAGTTAGAGTTAACTAATCTTGGATAGGAATAAGAAATGCTTGGGAAAAGCATATCACAAAATGATAATAAACAGAATAAAAAAGAACATGATGCAAGAGGAACATAAAAGTGAATTTGAAGTTGATAAAAAATACAGAAAATATTAACAAAGAGAAAATAACTTTGTTTTGTCTGCCGTTTGCGGGGGGCGGCGCTTCTGCTTATAACCAGTGGGCGAAAAAGATGCAGGGAAAAGTAACGGTATGTCTGGTTCAGCTTCCGGGAAGGGAAGAACGGATCATGGAGAAGCCGTATATAGATATGCCGGTTATGTTAGATGATCTGGAAGAGGCAGTAAGAGAGGTTGTGGATGGACCGTATGCCTTATGGGGGCACAGTATGGGCGGTAAGATTGCCTATGAGCTGGAAAAGAGATTGGAAGCGGTCGGATATACAGCGAGCTGTCTGTTTATTTCTGGTAGCCGGATTCCCAGTATTCCGGAGCCGAAGCCGATCTATCATCTTCCGGATGAAGAGTTTAAGAGGGAACTGGGAAGATTTGAGGGGACGCCAAAAGAGATACTGGAGAATCAGGAATTATTGGATTTCTTTCTGCCTATGCTACGGGCAGATTTTACCATGGATGAAACATATTATGACAAGACGGGAATAGTACTGCATGCGCCTATCGCTGCATTTGGCGGAGAAAAGGATGGCGAAGCGGATGAGAGCGCAATCTGCGAATGGGGAAAGTATACGGATAATGATTTTAGCTACCGGATATTTCCGGGAGGACATTTTTATTTGCGGGATTACGAAGACGAAGTAATAAGTGAAGTTATAAGGCGCCTGCCGGGAATAAAAGATGGAGATTAAACGGTATGGAGCGAAGGAATTTCTGGCGGCAGGCAAACTTTGTATCCGTGAAAATGAGATACATATATGGTGCATCTGCTGGCCGGAAATGACAGATTTCTGGGTGAACCATGAGTATATCCTGAGTGGGCAGGAATCGGAGCAGGTCGGAAGATTCCGCTTTTCGGAAGACAGGATGCGTTATATAGCCGGGAAGGTTGTCGTGCGGCTTCTCTTGAAAAGATATTTAGATGTGGAAACGATTGATTTTTCTGTCAGTGAACGGGGCAAGCCTTATCATAAAAAGATTGCAGGAAAGCAGACCGTAGATTTTAATATTTCGCATTCGGGAGAATTCATACTGGCGGGATTCGCTGTTGGAATGGACATCGGAGTGGATGTGCAGGAAATGGCGGGATGTCCGGATTACTGGGAGATAGCCGGGAATTTTTATACGGAAGAAGAAGCGGAAGATGTAATAAAGGAAGGATCGGCTTTGTTTTTCCAGTACTGGGCGGCCAAAGAAGCGTATGTAAAAGCGCTCGGTATTGGATTAGGAAGAGGAATGGATTTCTTCTCTGTCAGAAACGGGGAAATTATAGAAAAAGGCAGGAATGATCAGGGCTGGTTCCTGTATCCGGTCAGGATCAAAGGATATGCTGCGTATGTGGCGGTGCATAAGAAAGGAGATAAATCAAATGGGTTATAAGAAAGATATGAGCAAATATGAGTATCTGGAAGGTTGGGAGAGATGTAGTTTTGGAGAACAGCTTGATAAGTGGGCGGAAAAATATGGAGAAAGAACTGCGGTCACGGACAGCGAAGAGGAGATCAGTTATATGGAATTAAAGCAAAAAGCAGATTGTCTTGCGACAGCTTTTCTGCGTAAAGGGATTTTAAAGGGAGACAAAGTGCTTGTACAGCTTCCGAACAGGATTTCTTTTGTGGTCGTGTTTTTTGCGCTTTCCAAGATAGGGGCGGTGCCGATCATGATGCTGCCGGCCCACAGGGAGGCGGAACTGGAAGGAATTATTGAACTGGCAAAGCCGGCCGCTTATATTGTGGTGGAGAAATATCTGGGATTTTCATATGTGCCGATGGCAAATGCGATGAAAGAGAAATATTCATGTATCCGGCATATATTTGTAGATAGCGAATCCGGGGATATCAGTGGAATGATTGCGGAAACGTGTGGAGAAAATGGAGCATTTCCGGCTGTGGATGGGTATGAAACGGCGGTCCTTTTGCTGTCCGGCGGGACGACAGGGGTTCCGAAACTGATTCCGCGCACCCATACGGATTATATGTATAATGCCCGCATGTCCGCGAAGAGATGCCGCCTGGATAGCAGTGACGTTTATCTGGCGTCTCTTCCGGTAGCTCATAATTTCCCATTATGCTGCCCGGGGCTTTTAGGCACGCTGGACGTGGGAGGAAAAGTTGTGCTTGCGTCTGCGACCAGCCCGGATGATATCCTTGACGCAATTACAGAGGAAGGTGTCACGATAACGGCATTGGTTCCTGCTATGGTTACTGTGTGCATGGAAATGCTGGAATGGGATGAAGATTTTGATATATCCAGCCTGCGGATTTTGCAGGTAGGCGGCGCAATGCTGGAAGATTCCCTTGCGGATAAGATCATTGAAGAATGGCCGTGTAAACTGATGCAGGTATTTGGTACGGCGGAGGGGCTACTGTCCTTTACTAGCCCGGAGGATGAAGGTTCCCTGATTGCAAGATGCCAGGGAACTCCGGTGTCTCCTGCGGATGAAGTGAAGATTGTGGATGAAGAAGATAAGGCCGTACCGGAAGGAGTTTTTGGGGAATTATTATCCAGAGGCCCGTATACGATTGATGGTTATTATATGGCGGAGGAAGCGAATAAAAAGAGCTTTACGCCGGACGGATTTTACCGGACGGGCGATAAAGCTATGTGGACGAAAGACGGAAGGTTACGTTTGGGCGGGAGGATCAAAGAGCAGATTAACCGCGCCGGAGAAAAGATCATGCCTTCAGAGATTGAAGCTTACCTTTGCAGGCATTCGAAAATCAAAGAGGCAGCCGTTGTCGGCGTTCCGGATGAAACCCTTGGAAACCGGATATCTGCATTCCTTGTGACCGATGATGAAGCCGGGATCGATTTACAGGAAATCCACAGGTTCCTGCGGGAAATAGGCGTTGCGGCGTATAAAATGCCGGATCAGATAGAACGGGTAGAGACATGGCCACTGACCAGCGTAGGAAAAATAGATAAGAAAGCATTAGAACGGATGGCACAGGAAAAATAGAAGGAGACAGAATCATGGAATATATAGAGATAAAGGAACAGATCAAACAAAAGCTGCCGGTAGCCAGAGATTTGGGGGATTCCGAAAATCTGCTGGAGCTTGGGCTTTCGTCCCTGACGATCATGCGTCTGGTAAACCAGTGGAGAAAACAGGGGGTTAAGGTTTCATTCGGTTCATTGATGGAAAATCCTACCCTTGAAGGCTGGTGGGCGCTGATCCAGCGCAGCATGAAGAAAAAAGCGGGCAAAAAACGGGCGCAAGAATCTAAGATAACGCCGGAAAAGGATATGAAACAGCCGTTTCCTTTAACAGACGTACAGTATGCATATTGGGTTGGCAGGGATGAAGAACAGGCTCTTGGAGGAATAGACTGTCATGCGTATTTAGAGTTTGATGGGGGAAATATAGATCCGGAGCGTCTGGAAAAAGCATGGAATGTGCTGCAGTATCATCATCCCATGCTGCGTGCCTGCTTTCTGGAAGACGGGACACAGAAAATCCTGGATAAGCCGTATTGCGAAAAAATAAAGGTTCATGATTTTTCACGGATGTCATCTGAGGAAGCAGAGGCAATGGCAGTATCTGTCAGAGAACGTTTATCCCATCGGAAGCTAAAGATCGAGGAAGGCGAAGTGGCAGGAATAGAGCTTACGCTTTTTCCTGAAAATAGGGCACGCATGCACGTGGATATGGCACTTTTGGTTGCCGATGTACAGAGTTTGCAGATCTTATTGAGGGATTTGGCGGCTGCCTATCGCGGAGAAAGCCTTCCGGCAGAATCAAAAGGGTGGAATTTTGCTTCTTATCTGGAACGGCAGAAAGAGGAAGATAAGGAAGAGAGAAACAATGCAGAAGGATACTGGAAAAAACGCTTGGAGCATTTGCCGAAAGGGCCAGGCCTGCCACTGGCAAAACGGCCGCAGGAAGTGACAAAGACTGTATTCAACCGCAGGATTGTAAGGATTGGCAAGGAAGAGTGGGCTCATCTGCAAGTACGGGCAAAGGAATACCAGACAACTCCGGCAATGGTTCTTCTTACTGCATATGCGACGGTTTTGGAACGGTGGAGCAGGAATCATCGTTTCCTTATTAATATTCCATTTTTTAACCGGAAAACAGAGCAGCAGGGATTGGAAGACGTGATAGCAGATTTCACTACACTGTTATTGCTGGAGATTGACTGCGAAGGGAATCCGACGTTTGCAGAATTGCTAGACAGGATCCAGAAGCAACTCCATGAGGATATGAAGTATACGGCATATTCCGGCGTGCAAGTCCAGAGAGATCTTGCACAGATGTATGGAGACGCATCGGCAGTGGCGCCGGTTGTTTTTGCCTGCAATCTGGGAACGCCGTTGGTAAATGATACGTTCCGGAAAGAACTGGGGCAGTTTTCCTATATGATTTCCCAAACGCCGCAGGTGTGGAATGACTTCCAGAGTTATGAAGATGAAAATGGCGTACAGCTTACATGGGACAGCGTGGATAAGTTATTCCCGGAGAATATGATCCCGGATATGCTGGAGTGTTTTGAGAATCTTCTGCATGAATTGGGAAAGAAGGACTGGAATCAGCGATTTGATGTGCTTCCTGAAAAAAGAAAAAGAGAAATTGAAGATACAGCGCGTACAGGAGTGCCGGAGCGTGTGGAATGCCTGCATTGGGCTGTTATGAACCATGCGGAAGTTTGCCCGGAAGATATTGCGCTTATTGATGCGGGAAGCGGAAGATCGGTTTCCTATGGGGAATTAAAAGCACGGGCGACAGCAGTGGCGGCAGGGATTTCAGAAAAGGATATTAAGGGAGTCCCGGTTGCACTTACCCTGCCGCGCGGGATAGAACAGATCGAGGCGGCACTAGGAATTTTGCTTTCCGGAAATTCATACCTTCCGGTCAGCTTAAGCCAGCCTAAAGATCGGAGAGCGTTAATCCATGAGAAGACGGGAGTCCGCTATGTGGTCACGAATCGGGAATTATCCGAAAAACTGGACTGGCCGGAAGGTACGGAAATCCTTGTGATGGAAGGTATGGAAGAGGGACAGGAAAATGTGAGACTGCCAGAGGTGTCGCCGAAGGACAGCGCCTATATCATCATGACGTCAGGCTCTACAGGTGTTCCGAAGGGTGTAGAGATTGCGCATGAAAGCGCATGGAATACGGTTCAGGATATTAATGAAAAGTACCATGTGACAAGTGCAGATCGGGCGCTGGCTGTATCAGCTATGGATTTTGACCTGTCGGTATATGATGTTTTTGGAATTTTAGGCGCAGGAGGAACATTGGTATTGCTTCCAGAGCAGGAGAGAAGGAATGCGGATTACTGGCTGGAACAAGTGTTGAAATATCAGATTACCGTTTGGAATTCAGTGCCGGTGCTTCTGGATATGCTTTTGATACGGGCGGAATCCATGAAACAGAAACTGCCGATCAGGGCGGTTATGCTTTCTGGAGATTGGATTGGGATGGATCTCCCGCAGAGGGTTGCGGCATGGACAGAGGATTGCCAGTTTGTCGCTATGGGAGGAGCTACAGAGGCAAGTATCTGGTCCAATTATCAGAATGTTACCCTGCCGATGCCGAAAAACTGGAAATCTATTCCTTATGGAAAGCCACTCAGATATCAGGCATATCGTGTTGTGGATGAGTATGGAAGGGATTGCCCTTACTGGGCAGAAGGCGAACTCTGGATTGGCGGTTTTGGTGTAGCAAAAGGATATAGGGGAGATTCTGCGCTTACGGGGCAGAAATTTATCACAGATCAGTATGGAAGATGGTATCGGACCGGCGATCTCGGAAGAATCTGGGATGATGAGACAATTGAATTTTTGGGAAGAAAAGACCATCAGGTAAAGATTCGCGGACACAGGATTGAATTGGGAGAAATTGAACATGTGATTCAGGAGTTTCCGGGTGTGGCTCATGCAGTTGTTGATACAGTTAGTGATGGTCATGGCAATAAAACGCTGGCTGCTTATATCGGAGCGCCGATACAGGAAGATTCTAAAGTTACAACGTATTTGTACGGCACAGATATCTTTGGCGGGGGCTGGAAAGAACTGAAGGATGATGTCAGCAATTGGCAGATGCAGCAGGAACGGAAGACAGCATACAAAAATTTCCTTGCCTATGCAGACCAGAGATGTGTACAGCTTATGCTGGAGACACTCATAGAGTTAGGCATTTTTGTATCAGAGAAGGAAGTTCTTTCGCAGAAGGAAATTTTTGAAAAAGGGAGCATTACGGAAACACAGAAGAATACTGTGGCAAGATGGTTGGAAATTTTAAAGAAGGAAGGAATCCTGAGAGAAGAGGACGGCAGACTATCGCGTACCGGGAAGGAAGTGGCTGTACCGGAAAAAGCTGGAGATACGGAAACGTATTTTAATAAACTGAAGCCGTATCTGAAGCATATGGTTACTGGGAATGAAGTTCCGCTGGACGTATTTTACCAGAAAGAGCCGGCTTTGGCTCCGAATATGCTGCTTCGGAGGATTCCGGGCTGCGAGGAAACAGTGGAAAGACTGGTGCAGGGATTAAGGCTTCTGGCAGAAGAACGCAGAAAAGAGCCACTCCAGATTATAGAAATTGGTACAAGGGACACTGCAATTACAAGACAGTTTTTGAATGCACTGGAAGATGTAAGCGTGGCTTATACTTATGCGGATTCTTCAAAATATTTTCTGCAGGAAGCAGAGAAAGAACTTGCGGGATATGAGAGAGTCGAGTTTGAGATGCTGAATCTGGAAGAAGGCATGGATAAGCAGCAGATGTCCTTGCATAGTTATGACATTGTGATATCGGTAAATGCTTTACATAGAAATATTGATGCTGCGGATGCGGTAAAGAAAGTAGCGGAATTACTGAAGCCAAACGGAATATTGCTGATGACTGACCTTGTGGTAAGGACATACCTTCAGGAACTTACAGCGGCTTTTTTGGAAAATGGTTTTGCGGATATTCGGGATAAGAGAAAAGAAGCAGGGCTGGTTACCCCGGATTGCCTGCTGTGGAGAGAATGTTTATCAGAGGCAGGATTGGGCGAAGACTGTGCTGTGACAGAGAGATATGGAAGATGTATATGCTGCAGCAGACAGCAGGCGTCTGTCCTGTCCTATCATAATGGAGCACTAAGGGAATATCTGTCAGAAAAACTGCCGGAGTATATGGTTCCACAGAATTATCATTTCATGGAGCAGCTCCCAACATTGTCCAATGGGAAGATTAACAGGAAGCAATTGCGGGAAGATTTTAAAGAAGAAACTGCGGTTATCCGATTTTCAAAGGCAACGACAGAAACAGAAGAAAAGCTTTTAGATATCTGGAAACAATTATTTGGATATGAAAATATCGGAATTGAAGATAATTATTTTAGCCTTGGGGGAGACTCACTGATTGCCACAAGGTTGATCTCGGAAGTACAGAAAACCTTCGGCTACAAAATAACGATCAGCACGATTTTTGAAAATTTGACCGTAAAATCTCTGGCAAAAGCTATTGAACAGTCCGAACAGAAAGAAGAAGATACACTGCAGGTCAAACCGAATCTGGAGGAAGCATATCATCCGTTCCCATTAACCGATGTGCAGTATGCTTACTGGCTTGGCAGAAGCGGATTGTATGAATTGGGGAATGTTGCAACGCACTGTTATTTTGAACTGGATGCAGACGGCCTTGATACTGAGTGCGCAGAGACGGCATGGAATCTGTTGATACAGAGGCATGGGATGATGCGTGTTATTATCCAGCCGGATGGTATGCAGCGCATACTGGAGAATACTCCCCAGTATCATATTGACGTGACGGATATCCGACAATTGGAAGTGACAGAAAAAGAAAAGGCATTGGATGAAAAACGGGCAGAGATGTCTCATCAGGTAATTCAGACAGATGAATGGCCTCTGTTTGATGTGCGAATCACTAAAATAGAGGACCAGAAGCATAGAATCCATATCAGTTTTGACAATATTATCTTTGATGGCTGGAGTATATTCCATCTCTTAAATGAGTGGGCAGAAGTATATCGAAATGGAAAAGCGGAAATGCCGATTACTTTGTCTTTCCGGGATTACGTGCTGGGACTGGAGCAGATAAAGTCTACCTCTGCTTATGAGAAAGATAAAAAATATTGGGAAGACCGGGTGGAGACTTTTGCGGACGCACCGGATCTGCCGCTTGCAAAGAACGAAAGCCAGATTACAGAGCAGCGTTTCTGTCGCCGGAGCGCAAAACTGTCACAGAAAGAATGGCAGTCTGTAAAAGACGCGGCGGGAAGACTGGAGGTAACGCCTTCTGTTCTTTTGATGAGTGCTTATGCGGAGACTCTCCGCTTGTGGAGCAGTAATAAGGATTTTACACTTAATCTGACGCAGTTTGACCGGAAACAATTGCATCCGGAAGTGAACAATCTGGTTGGAGATTTTACAACACTGACATTGCTGGAGATAAAGAATGCAGGGAATAATTTTGCGGAAAGGACAAAGGCAATTCAGAAGCAGCTTACAGAAGATCTGGAGCATACAGCTTATGGCGCGGTTGAACTGGAGCGCGAATTAAAGAAAAAGACTGGAAATATGCGGGGCGCTATTATGCCGGTAGTGTTTACCAGTGGCCTTGGCGTGGAGCAGTGGAATGAAGGAAAGTGGCTTGGAAAACTGAACTATAACATTTCACAGACGCCGCAGGTGTGGCTGGATCATCAGGTGGTTGAAATGGATGGCTGTTTATGCCTGTTTTGGGATTCCGTGGACGAATTATTTTATCCGGGAATGCTGGATGAGATGTTCCGGGCATATACCGGCCTGCTTCATACGCTAGCAGTTCATCCGGAGATCATGCAGGAAAAAACGGCAAGTCTGGTAACAGCGGAAATTTCAGAAAAACGGCGTCAGGCGAATGAAACGGCGGCTGAATTTGAAGAGAAAACGTTGGATGGATTATTCTTGGAGGCGGCAGACAAATTTCCGGATAAGGAGGCGCTGGTAACGTGCAGCAGGCGGATGACTTATCGGGAGATAAAAGAAGAGGCGTTTTACATTTCCGGGCAGTTGAAGAGCATGGGAATAAAAAAAGAAGAGACGGTAGC
>JAIIAN010000082.1 GCA_022717655.1 Bacillota bacterium
GCCTTTGCTTTTTTTAGCAATTCTTCTAACATCTCTTCTATCTGCATCTATGTTTTCCTCTTTTTTTAGACAATCTCATCCAGAAAAATTCCGCCAATGCAGCGAATTTCCGCTTTTGCCGTCTCACTTAATTTCTCTGGGATTTCATATCCAAACAGCCACGAAGTCAGTTCTGAAATTTCAAGTTCTAGGATTCGTTCTTCCTGCTGTTCTTTTTGGAAAATTTTTCCATAGAATGGTTCAACAAAAGACGCCTCGTGATTGATATGCCAAATCCAGCTTCCATTATTTTTTTCAAGCAGGTTATCTTTTACCTTTAACTGATACGTCACTTCCTGTTTGGCAATCGTTTTGTTTAAGCAGATAAATTTCAAAAATTCTGGAAGATTTACAATTCTTGCCATAATCGCAGGTTCTTGTTTTATCTTTTCGCAGTCCTCTGCATTGGCATAAAGCAGACGCTGTTCTCGTTTTTCTATTCCCCACTCTGCCCTTAACGCCTTTATCTCGTGCGGATTTTCTGGTGTTTTTAATGCTTTCAAACTTCCATTTTCACTTTTTAATTCTTCTAGCAGAACTTTTACATAATCCTCGTCCCGCCATGCAGACAGTTCATACCGTGCGTTTAACCACTCATTCATCCAGTCTGCTGTTTCTTTTGCGGACTCATCAGTCACATCCTGTTCCAGCCAGTCTTTTAAGTTTGTCCTTGATTTTAATTTCCACACCGGCTGGTCAAATACATAGACAAAATCAAACGGTTCATAAATACGGCGGTCTGCTGGCATCAGAAAGCAAAACGGCATCTCTGCCTGATACATATCGAAAAGCGCCTGTTTTAAAAGCGTGCGCATATATCCCCGACCTCTATGTTCTATCTTAGTTGACACACCAACCAGATAATCACAGACTGCTTTTTGATTTTTGATGCTTAACAGATAAGGATTTCGATGAATCATAGACAGAATCTGTCCATTCTCTTCTGCCACCAGTATCTGATTGGTCTTTATTTTCTCTGTAAAATAATACTCCCGAAAGGAAGCACTGTCCTCAAAGAATGCTTCCCTCCAGAGTGCTTCGCAGTTTTTCTTTTCTTCTTTGCTTAAATACCTTATGTTCATATCAAATCCAAGCTCCGATTTACCAAATCTGTTCTACCTGATATTTTCTTGCATAGTCAATTGGATTATAAGAAAGCTTTGCTTTTCTTAATCCCTCTAAGCCCAAATCATCCTCTCGGTTGATTAATACGGCATCTGGAAACTCTTCAATCAAGAACTGCTGGTTAATAAACTGATATAATCCTCTGATTTCCGGATTTGCCTTTTCAATGTGAATGACTGCCATCTGTTCCAGCGGATTATAGCTTCCAATCGTAAATGCCTCTAAGTGACCGTCAATATACACTCCGCTCATTCTCACATTCAGCAGAGAGCAGTTCTTTAAAATCTCATGGATTCCCCGCACTTCATAATCCAGATGTTCTTCTACTTCCTCGCCTTTTTCTTCTCTCCAGCAGTCTAAAAACTTCCAGACATCCCCTCTGTCCGAACAGCATAAACGGCGATACTCATATCTGCCCTCATAAGCCCGTTTAAAGGCATTTAAATGATTTTTCTTTTTATGCAGTTTTTTTCCGGAGAGCGTACGCATCGCATTTCCATCATACAGGTAATCTTTTAAATCCACCTGTTCTGTAATCTTAAATTTATCCGGCATATTTTTTAAGCCTAACTGTTCCACGGCTTCTTCATCCGCCAGATTAATATACAGTGGTGCTTTTAATTCTGTATTAAAATACTCCACCAGCTTCCAAAAATAATATTCTAAATCTTCTTCACTACAAATCGGCATCGCAGAACCTGTTTTTCCATCTAAGTCCATCAACCATAAAATTGCCTTATCATCGCTGACGGCATATCTTACGTTGTAATATTCTCTCCAGATAAAGCTGTCTAAAAATACGCTGTCACAGGTTTTATTTGGCCGTTTACAGAAAAACGGATTTAATTTTTCCAAATCTTCTGCTTCTACCGGTTTAAAGTTTAAATTCATTCGTTTCCTCCAAAATTACTTCCTATCGCTTTTCTTCTTTGCACGATAAAAATTTATTCTGCACTATTCGTCTAGTTATTTTTTTGTACGCCGTACTAATGTCCTGTATCATTGGTGCAAAACACTAGCGATATTCTCCAAGGAAAAACAGCGCTACCGTTCCTGGACCAGAATGAGCTCCTATGGTCGCACTAATTGGATTTATCATAACTTTTTCAATACCAAATTTTTCTTTTACCAGTCCTGCCACATATTCGGCATCTGCTTCGCAGTCACCATGACTGACAAACACGATTTCATTTTTATCACGATATTTTCCGATTCGCTCTTCCATCATGGAAACCAGTGTCGCAAGGGATTTCTTTCTTCCTCTGACTTTTCCAATTGAAATCAGTTTTCCCTCATTGTCTACATGAAGCATCGGTTTAATATTTGCCAGTGTTCCTAGAATTGCAGTTGCTTTTGAAACTCTTCCACCTCTGTGCAGATGATTTAAATCATCCACGGTAAATACATGGCACAGATGCAATCTGTTTTCCAACAGCCATGCACAGATTTCATCCAGATTTTTTCCCTCGTCTCTTAATTTGACGGCATAATAGAGCAGTAAACCTTCCCCCATAGATGCAGCTAATGAATCCATAACTTTAATTTGTCTTTCCGGATATTTTTCTTTTAATTCCTCTGCTGCCATACGGGCACTGTTGCACGTTCCCGACAATCCGGAAGAAAAGGCAAGATATAAAATGTCTTTTCCCTCCTGTAAATAAGTCTCAAACATTGCCTCTGCCATTGCCGGATTCATCTGGGAAGTGGTCGGCATTGCTCCTTCTCTCATCTGCCTGTAAAACAGCTTTGTATCAATCGGATTCTTTTTATCATAAGTCACTCCGTTTAGACTGCACGGAAGACATTCATAACCTACCTCATGTTCCTTCAACCATTCAACTGGCATATCTACGGTATTATCTGTCAGAATTACAAAATTATACATAGGCTGTTTCTCCTAACTTTTTTATTTTTTTATTTTACTGCATTTCTTTTACAGTCTCAATCGCTTTTTGAAGCTGAGTGTCCTCACTCTTATCAATACTAACCTGATTTTTTAACTCATCCGGCAAATCCACCTCAATATCCGGCTCTAAACCTGTTCCATGGATGCATCTTCCGCTCGGAGTATAATACTTGGAAATCGTCATTTTTACTGCACTTCCATCAGAAAGATTAAAGATTTGCTGAACAATTCCTTTTCCGAATGTGGTCGTTCCTACCAGTTTTGCCACTTTGTAATCCTGAAGCGCACCGGAAAAAATTTCTGCTGCACTGGCACTGTTTCCATTTACGAGTACCACCATCGGCTTATCAAACTGGTCATCCCCTGTTGCATTATACTCACTTCTCTTACCGTTTTTATCTTCGGTATAGACAAGCAGTTCTTCTGGAAGCATAAAATCTAAGACATCACACACAGACGTTAAGAGTCCACCTGGATTATCTCTGACATCCACAATCAGACGTTCCATCCCTTGATTATTTAAATCTTCTAAGGCTGCCTCGTACTGGCTTGCTGTCGTCTCTGCAAATTGATTAATCGTAATATAACCGATCTTATCATCCAGCATTTCATGTTCTACCATCGGTGTTTCTACCGTATCAAGTACTACTTTTACTTCTCGGTAATCACTTTCGCCTTTTCTTAAAATAGTCAGGATCACCGTATCAGACTCGGAAGTCTTTATCATTTTTACCACTTTGCTAAGTTCTTTATCTGCGATGTCCTCTCCATTTACTTTGACTAACTGGTCTTGAGGCTGTAAACCAGCTTTCGCACCAGGTGACCCTTCAAAACATTTTACGACGGTCACAGCTCCACTAGACGTATCTTTTTGCATCGTCACACCAATTCCACGGTAAACCCCTTCGTTATCTTTCGTCAGTTCTTTATACTCTTCTGCCGTATAGTAAGTAGAATACGGGTCACCCAACCCCGCCATTAGTCCTTTATATAAATAAGATTCCAGTTCATTATTATCAATTTCATCCAGATAATATTTGTCAATCAATCCCTCTATTGTTTTTGCTTTCTGAACGGACTGTGAATTAACCGCATGATTTTTATTTGATAATACATACCGTCCTCCAATTACCGCACCACCAACTAATGCTGTGCATAATACACCTGTCACAAACCCTTTTACTTTATTTTTGTCCAACTTCTTTTTATCTCCTTTCACGAAACAAGGAGATACAGTCAGAGTTTATCTGACTATACCTCCTTCTAATTCTGCTCTGCACACTGTTGACACTCTTATTATACTCTTAAATGTTTTCTTACAGAAAGAATACTTCCAAAGAATCCAATTCCAATTCCAAGACCTAAACCAACTGGAAGTAAAATTTTGAATACATGCCATACATCAAGGAACTGGAGGAAGCCTGTAAGAAGATGAAATTTTGTCATCACATAGTTAATCACCTGATTATAGAGTCCATACAGAATTGCCATCGGAATTGCTGCACCGATAATTCCCAGAATAATTCCCTCAATTACGAACGGAACTCTTACAAAGAAGTCCGTTGCACCAATCAGCTTCATAATTCCAATCTCTTCCTGTCGTACAGAAATACCCATTGTGATGGTATTGCTGATAAGGAAAAATGCAACTGCAAGCAAAATAAAGATAATTGCTAAAGATACATATCCAATCAGTTTATTGAACGTAGACAAAGTTTTTGCAGCAGACTGGGACTGACTCACCTGACGCACGCCATCCATTTTTTCAATCTCTTTTACTACTTTATCCTGTGATTCTACATTTTTTAAATAAACCTGATAACTTGCTGAGTTTGCCAGAGGATTATCCTGTTCACGGAATCCCTCTGCAAGGGTATCATCTCCACCAAGGTACTCATCACGGAATGCTTCCCATGCCTGATCCGCAGATACATACTCTGCACGTTCTACTTCCGACATTTTTTTGATTTTAGAACCGATCTCATCAATCTGTTCCTGTTTCACACCTTCATCAAAATAAACGACAACTGCCACTCCCTCTTCTGCGGAATGAACCATGTAACGGAAGTTCATAACCAGAGAGAGGAAAATTCCAAACAGGAAAATACAGGCTGCCATAGTTGCAATCGATGCCAGGGAAAATCGGATATTTCTCCAGATATTTTTAAATCCCTGTTTCAATATGTATGTCATCGTACTAACTCTCATACTGATATCCACCTTCTTGTTCGTCGCTGATGATGACGCCTTTCTTCATCGTAATCACACGTTTCTTAAATGCATTTACGATTTCTCTGTTATGAGTAACCACAAGAACGGTTGTCCCACGCTCATTGATTTCCTCAAGCAGTTTCATAATTTCAAAAGAGTTCTTCGGATCAAGGTTTCCGGTCGGCTCATCGGCAAGCAAAATATTCGGGCGGTTTACAAGTGCTCTTGCAAGTGCCACTCTCTGCTGTTCTCCTCCGGAGAGCTGGTCCGGACGGGACTTATATTTCTCCGCAAGACCTACTAAAGTCAATACTTCCGGCACACGTTTTTTAATCACACGTGTCGGTTTCTCAATTACTCGCTGTGCAAATGCCACATTTTCATAGACATTTCTGTCTTTGAGCAGACGGAAATCCTGGAATACAACTCCGATTCCTCTGCGGTATTTTGCGACCTTTCCACGTCTTAACTTATTTAACACATAGCCATTTACTGTAATCGTTCCGGCTGTCGGATCAAGTTCTTTCAACAGAAGCTTAATCAGGGTAGATTTACCTGAACCGCTGTTTCCTACGATAAAAACAAATTCACCCTCATCTACGTGCAGACTCACATTGTCAAGTGCCGGCTGACCCTTGCTGTATGATTTACTCACGCCATTTAAATCAATCATAAAAATCCTCCTGTTTTCCTGATATCTGACCCCTCCTTAAGATATCAGTAATCAAGTGTTTCCATATACTTCATGTATTTTACTACCATCAACGCAATCTTGAATGTGATTGCATCCTCAAACACCCGCAAATCCAGACCTGTGCTTTTTTGCAGTTTATCCAGACGGTAAACCAGGGTATTTCTGTGTATATACAACTGTCTGGAAGTCTCTGAAACATTCAGGCTGTTCTCGAAAAATTTGTTGATTGTAGTCAAAGTTTCTTCATCAAAATCATCCGGTGATTTGCTGTCGAATATTTCCCGGATGAACATTTTACAAAGCGGAATCGGAAGCTGATAAATCAGACGACCAATACCAAGTGAACTGTAGGCAATGACCTCTTTTTCACCAAAGAAAATTTTTCCAACATCCAGTGCCATACGTGCTTCTTTGTAGGAACGTGATACTTCTTTTAATTCTTTTACGATTGTACCATAAGCAATGTGGGTATTGCTGTCTTTTTCAACTTCAAGGGTTGTCAGAATCGTATTTGCAATCTTATCCACCTGTGGGTAACTGTCGCCTTCGGAAAGCTCTTTTACAATAATAATGCTTTTCTCATCGACTGCTGTGACAAAATCGCCATTCTTTCCTCCGAGAACATTTTTTACATTCTCTAAAGAACCATAATCTTTATCCTGGTTGGTTTCCAGAATAAATACAACCCTGCGCTGGTCCACCTCGATGTGTAATTTCTTTGCTCTGTTATGAATATCAACCAAAAGCAGATTATCTAACAACAGGTTTTTAATAAAGTTATCTTTGTTAAAGCGCTCTTTATATGCAGTCAAAAGACTCTGAATCTGAAAAACAACAAGCTTTCCAAGCGTATAAACATCTTCCCCTGCACTGTTAATCACCAGTATATATTCTAACTGATGGTCATCATGCACTTTAAAATACTGATAGCCTTTAATTACCTGACTGTCTGCCTGAGACCGTGCAAATGCCAGCACTTCATCCTCTGTACATACAGTTTCAGAAAAGGTCGATGCAAGCACTTTCCCTTCTGTATCAGTAATGCACAAATCTGTTCTGGTTATGGACCGGAGTCCATCTAATGTGTTCTGTAATACCTGGTTTGAAATCATGTATATACCCTCTTTCATCATATAGTTTATTCCATGCCGTACAGTTTAAAATTTCTTTTTTGAACTGCTTTGACACGTATTGTTCTTTCCCCAAAAAACAAAAACCTTACTTTATATAGTAATACATAACAGAAAAAAAATAAAGGGAAAATACAAAATATTACATAAATTTTTCAAAATGTAACATTTTGTTCATATTTTCTCTTCATTGTTTTTGCATTGGTGTCTCTTAATTTTTCTCTTCTTCATTGAACTGGGATACTAACTTTTTAAAAGAATTTTTCTCCAGTATTTTTTCCAGCCAGCGTTTTTTTACACCGGTTTCTTTCTGCATTTCTGCACGTTCTCCGAGACAGAAAAAGACTCTTGTATTCATTTTTTTTCGATGTTTTTTTACAAAACGCTCGATACTGAAATCTCCGGAACATCCTAAAACCGCCTGTGGTGCAAGTGCATTAATATCATTGATAATCTTATCGCAGTCGTCCTCACTGCCATCTTTTAAACTACCCTTTCCCAGAACCACAATTTGAGGATATTTTTCTTTAACATAATTAAAAAATGCGTCGACCTCTTCTTCGGTTTCTCCAAGCAGATAAATCTGATTCTGGTAACGGGAGAGATACCAGAACAAGGTTGCAAAAAAACTGTGTCCAAGCACTTCCTCTTCCATCTGCGTGTCATCCATATTTGCAGCCTCTAATACTTCTGGCTCGTCTACAACTCCTTTATCCAGACTGTCGATGTACTCCTTAAGCTCCTCATCTTTCTGCGCTGCAAGAAGAATTTTCATATTAATCACACCATAAGTTGCCAGAATATCGTCCCTGTTCCAGTTTTCATTAATATTGTCCATTACTTCGTCCACATAGCATTTCTCAACTGAAATACCCAGAACCTGTATTTTTTCACTCATAAAACTTCTCCAGTAATCTTTAATAATGTGGTTCATCACGTATTTATTTTCTTACTATAGCAGAATGGAGTGATTTTTTCAACCCTTGTACCCTCACAGAGACAGTTGCTGTCCAACCAATTTCCTATTTTTTTATTTTTTCTTACACAAATCTTTGATCACTTCGCCTGCTATAATCAGACCGACTACAGATGGAACAAATGCGGTACTTCCCGGAATATCACGTCGTTCTGTACATTTATGTTTTGCTCCA
This sequence comes from Bacillota bacterium, assembly GCA_022717655.1. Lineage (GTDB taxonomy): Bacteria > Bacillota > Clostridia > Lachnospirales > Lachnospiraceae > Blautia. The sequence goes on from JAIIAN010000082.1 coordinate 8,257, forward strand.
GGAGGACAGATACAGTTTGTTCTACAGCTGATGGACATATCCTCAATTGGACGAATTGGCTGTTCTTCAGAATAAACAACCTTTAATTTTTTTACGCCTCGTTTTTTGAGTTCTCTTCTCATGACTTTTGCAAGAGGGCAGACCTTTGTCTTATAAATATCTGCTACTTTAAACGCACTCGGGTCTAATTTATTTCCTGCACCCATACTGCTGATAATCGGAATATTTTTTTCTTTTGCTTTCATGACAAGCTCCAGTTTTGCTGTTACCGTATCGACTGCATCTACGATATAATCATATTCCTCAAACGGAAATTCATCGGCATTTTCCGGTAGGAAGAAGGTTTTATGAATCCGCACATCGGCATTTGGATTAATCTCCAAAATACGCTCTTTCATCACGTCAGCCTTATATTTTCCCACAGTCTTTCTCGTTGCAATAATCTGACGGTTTAAATTGGTTAAACAGACTTTATCGTCATCAATCAAGTCAAATGCCCCGACTCCGCTTCGAACCAGCGCTTCACAGACATAACCGCCAACGCCTCCAACACCAAACACTGCAACCCTGGAATGTTCCAGGCGTTCCATTGCTTCTTTTCCCAGTAACAATTCTGTTCTTGAAAATTGATTTAACATCTCTTCACTCCTTATATCATAAAGAAGCGGATGTATCTTTCCTTACATCCGCCCTCATAACCTATTCGTCTAATATGTTGATTTTATAATATCTGTCCCCACTTGTCAAGACATTGGTGACGGAGTTCACTTTGCTTCTATTGCATTTGGATAAATTCTCTGCATCGTCTTATCATCATAATGCTGATCCAGCCAGATTTGAAGACTGTTTTTTGCCTCCACCTGACTGCTTCTCTCATCATATCGAATGAGTGCCAGACAGGACATCATAATATTACAACTCATAAATACAATGAAAACCCAGGTCACCATTTTTCCAATTTTTATCGGTATCTTTTCAAGTTCTTTTTCAAAAAACGGAAATAATTTCTTGAACCATACAACAGCCGCAATTCCCCAGAAAAAGCAATATAATAAGTTAATTCTTCCACCCAGGTTAAATGGAATCTTACTATAATCCCAGAATACTTTTCCAAACATCATTTCGGTAAATACACTACACAAATACTCATAGGCTCCGCCAAGCAAAGTTCCTGCGGTAAATAAAAAACTGTCACTTTTGTCTTTATATTTATAAAGTAAGGCAGTAACTGCACCAATTGCAAGCCCCCATACAATACTAAAAGGTCCCCACACCACACTGCTTCTGCTCATCCATACACCTGCTGTGATACGGCAGAAAACCGTCTCTGTGATATCTCCTAAAAATGCCCCAATGAAAAACAGCATCACTATTTTATAAAAACCACATCCTGCTGCAAATATCTCTTTACTGGCAGTCACTGCCTCGGCTTTCACAGCCTTTGGATACGCCTTATGAATACGTGACTGTACATGTACCGTAATCCATCTTGCAATTTTAGCACTGATAGAAACAAAACGATTGTTTGCTTCCTCCCATTTTTCCAGTTTTTCACTTGTTCCTCGAAGCAAAATATAAGAGGCCAGTGCATCAAATGCCAAAGCTCCGATTAAAATCAGAAGAATCAAATGAATTAAAAATTCCGGACAGATATTTAGAAAATCAAGCAAAAGCCGATTGACCCATTTTACAATTACATAGCCTAATGCACCCCAGATGATTGAAAATGGAAGGCAGATATATCCATCCAGATTCCACTTAATATCTGAATAATCCCACCATCTCTCATGATAAATTTTCTGAATCAGATGCCCTGCAATCCATTCTACCACAGAAGCATAAACTGCTGAAAATAAAAACAGCCATAATCCGCTCAGTTCCTGCAACCATATGGTAATCAATACTGCGCCAATTCCATAAATAATACAAAACGGGCCATTGATTAATCCTCGATTTACCACCTTCCGCTGTCTTACGGTTGCAATGACTGTCTCCAGCACCCATCCCAAAAAAGAATAAATTAGAAACAGCCATAATAATTCATATCCTGTAAATTGATTCATCTAAACTTCTCCTCTCTCGTACAGCTTTTGCCTGAGAATCTTTCCAACTGCTTCTGAAAACTGATTCATATCCTGAATCTTTATCCAGTCTCTTCCAAAAATTCTCTGCACAGTTTCCATCTCACGACTGCCTCCTGTAAAAATTCCAATTACTTCGATTCCTTTAAACCTCTCAATGTCTTTTGCTTCTTTCTTTTTTTATTTTTCATTATAGAAAAAATGGCCTGTAAAATCAAATCTGATTTTACAAGCCATAATTAATGATAAGTACCAAAAAAGCGGGTGATGGGAATCGAACCCACATATCCAGCTTGGAAGGCTGGTGTTCTACCACTGAACTACACCCGCATCGCAATGCATTAACTATAATACCACAATTTTCAGAAAATGCAAGCATTTTTTTAATTTTTTATTTTGCAGAATTCTCCATACGTTTTAATTCTGGCAATATAGTACTTAACATTGTGATAAAACAAAAACTTCCACCAATTACATTTGATACCGGCTCTGCCAAAAATACACCTCTTGTTCCCATATGTAATGCATAAGGCATTAGATAAGTCAGTGGAACAACAATAAATACCTTCCGAAGCAGAGAAAAAAAGATTGCCTGTTTCTTTTTATTGAGTGACTTAAATACTGTCTGTCCAATATACTGCAGATCCATAAAGATAAATGCCGCAAAATACTGTTTTAATGCAATCACGGCATCTTTCATTAGTACTTCATCTGAACTGAAAATCCGAATTAGCGCATGAGGTGCTAAAATAATTACACTCCACATAACAGCCGTATATCCCAAAATCATACTTGCCATTATCACACCTGCTTTTCGCACACGTGCCGGACGACGGGCTCCATAGTTATAACTCAAAATAGGGGAAGCCCCCTCATTCATTGCATAAATCGGAGTTTCTACTAACTGACGCACACTCGAAACAATTGTCATAACAGAAATATAAATATCTCCACCTGTGACAGAAAGCACATTATTACAGCAAATGCTCACCAGACTATTTGTAAGCTGCATGATAAATCCAGAAGTGCCCAGACTGACAATATTCTTCGCATATCCGATGCATTCCGAAATCTCTTCTTTTTTAAGGAAATGAACTCTTAATTCAGATCTTCTGGTAAGAAAGAACAAAACAAATACTGCTGACAGACTCTGAGAAAGTACCGTTGCAATTGCTGCCCCACGCACTCCAAAGTTCAATACAAAAATAAACAACGGATCAAGTAGTAAATTTGCAACTGCTCCAATTGCAACCGAAAACATTCCGATTGTTGAATATCCCTGAGCATTGATAAAAGGATTCATTCCTACTGCAACCATAGATGGCAGTGTTCCAATCAGATAAATCATCATATACGGATATGCATAAACCAAGGCGCTCTCTGAGGCTCCAAATAAAATCAAAAGCGGCCGGGCAAATAGTAATCCAATCATCATTAAGACAACCGCACTGCAACAGACCATCGAAAATGAGGTATTCATGATACGTCCTGCTTCCTGCTCTTTCTTCTTTCCTCTGTAGATAGAAAACAACGGAGCACCACCGCTTCCAAACAGATTTGCAAATGCAGTAATAATTACAACCAAAGGAAAGCATAACCCTACTGCACCAAGTGCTGCTGTTCCCACCTCTGGAATTCTTGCGATATACACACGATCTACAATATTATATAAAAGACTCAAAATTTGCGCTACAAGCATTGGAAGAGCCGCACCAAGAATATTTCCCGTCACAGTTCCATTTTCAAAATCAATTCTCTTCATTTTTACTCATTCCTTTTCTTTTTTAGGATAAAGTCTCATCATAGAAAACTCCGTCACCCTTGGCTATGATTATCTCCGTTTGCAGAGTACCTTTCGAATAAAGAAAATCAATAACAGAACAATCAAAACTGCCACAGTAACGATTCCAATCATTAACATAAAAAACTTATTTGGATTTTTCAACAATTGAACAAGGTTTCTGCTATTTTCTACTACTTTACGTCCATGTGTGGTTGCATAATACTCAGATACATTTGCAATCCCATCGC
>JAIIAN010000384.1 GCA_022717655.1 Bacillota bacterium
CTATTAAACTTTCCGTTGTCTCCTGCTCCGACAACAGCTCTCCGCCATCGTGTACATATGCATAATCTCCCTGAAACACAGCTTTAATTGAATCCACCCCGCTGTTAGGCATAAGCTCGGCTACCGTCTCTCTCGCTGTTCCGCTCTTATCCATACGGCACAACATAGCCATACCATCAGACAGCCCAAAATAATAGATATAATCCCTGTAGTAATAGATACTCTGCAACGCTGTTTTGTTTCCGAAAAATGCATTACATTCCGCAGAGTCATGACTGCACTCCGGCTTTGCACACACAGGAATCACATCATTAGTCTCCAGATTAAAGAACAACAGCATATTACTGCCACTGTTCATATAATAATAACCTTCATCTACCGCTGCCAGATCATAATACCCATCAGTGTCCCAGTAATTCTGAAATTCACTGCTTCCAGCACCGCCTGTAAACCCTGCATAATAAATATTCTTTTCTGCATCTGCATTTCTATGAAGCAGTATATATGCCACAATCACGACAACAAGCACTGCTCCAAACACAGCTGAAATCACAATCTGCAAATGTTTTTTATTCACGCAATCACCCCCAGATTACTCTTTAAATCTATATACGAGTTAATCCGGGAAAAAGTTTTAATTACTCTCAGCTTTTTTTAATTCACAATCCCCAAGAATATTATTTTTATCTATATACACAAGTTCTCCGCCCGTCTTTGCGAAAAACATATACTTTTCATCACCAAAATATGCTGTTCCTGAATTCTTATCGAGTGCAATTGTGTTCACAACTGTTCCATCAGTTTTCAAAACAAATATTTTTCTTTCTATCTTCTTGCTGTAATCAGTTGCACTTCCGGCTCCTCCATTAGACATATACAGATAATTGCCATCATACGACATCGTAGCACGAATTATTGTCTCATCAGCTTTATATAGTAATGTTGAATCAGTACCGTTTAATTTTCTCGAATACAATCCCTTTCCAATTACAAAATAAAACAGAACTCCATTCTCTGTATCCACATAATAATCTGATATATTCTTATCAGAAATCACCTCTGCATTTCCTGTACCATAATCATAACAATACAGTAAAAATGATTCATTTATTTCACCTTTATCTCTGTCCAATGAATATGTTAATATCTTAAAGAATAGTTTATCCCCAAAGCTTCTTGCTCCTGATATAGCAGCATTTTTGCCTTCATATGAAAATGCTTCTTCTGATTGTCCTGTTCTTAATTCTATCTTCTTAATAACTTCTTTTCCAACTTCGTCACTTGCTGTATGTCCCAAATGGTCATAAGCATATATACAGTCATCATGAAAAACCATTGATATTGATGTTACGCCGTCATTAGCAAACAAATCCGCCACATCTTCTCTCTTGCTTCCATCTTTCTGTATTCTTACAACCTTCGCCATACCTCCATCAACCCTTACCATATATATGTAACCTTTATAATAATAGACAGGTGACGAGAGATAATCCATTGAGAAAAATGCATTACAGTCCGAATTATCATGTGTACAGTCTGGTTTTGCACATACAGCTATTGTCCTGTGAGTAGCATCATCAAAATACTTCAGTGTAGTTCCATCAACATCATATGTGAGAAAATAGTATCCTTCCTCAGACTTGGCAATGCTGTGAATATCCGGATTCCAATAGCTCTGTTCGTCTGTTTCCCCACTGCTTTTGCCAATGTCTATTGCCTTTTCTTTTTTCCCTTTCACCATTACAAGAACTGCTGATAATGCAGCCACACAGATTACAACCCCGATAATTATTATAGATAATTTCTTCTTTGACATAAAAACACCTTCTCCCCTAAAACTCTTTCTTTTAAAATTTTCGAATTAAGATTAGAAAAAGTTTTATTTTAGTTCCTCAATATCACCATTTGCAATGTTATGTTTATCAATATACACTATTGAATCATTTTTTAATGTAAACATAAACATTTTATCTTTATCTCCATGCATTATGGCAAATATTTTTTCATCATCATCAAGTACTCTTCTGGC
>JAIIAN010000385.1 GCA_022717655.1 Bacillota bacterium
TTGAGGTTTCTTATGGAAAACCTGTGATTGAAATGGCAGCAAATGTGTCGGGCAATATCAAGTCAAAAGGCTTCGGAATAGAAGTCTCTCAAAATGATAATAGTGAGCTTGAGGTTAAACTGCAGGATAATAATACAGGGGCATATTATAAGCTGCCGGTTAAGCATAGGTTTAAAAAGAAATGTGAGAATTTTTCTGTAAAATGGGATGTTAATAATATAAGTGTCGGCGCACAGGTTAAGTATACGCTTAAGGATGGACTTAAATATGCATCAGTTGGAGTTGATATAGATTCTGAAATCAGTAGTTCAATTGAGGGAGAACTTTCGGAAGGAATTCTAATATGTGAGATTCCAAAGCCTATAGGTGGTGCGGCTGTGTCTGTAAGTGTATCATTATATGTAGTACCAGAGCTTGACGGTTCATTGTCACTTAAGGCGGAGATACCTTTTCATTCGGGAGTTTCTTATGAGAAGGGAAAAGGGACAAAAGCGACAATGGGACAAAAATCATCACAGATAGCTGTAGAAGCGGAAGGGGAAATGGGTTTATTTTTCAGAACAGCTCCAATGGTGGTTGCAGCAAGAACAATTCCGCTTATAGACATAGAACTTGATATGGGTGCTGAGGCAGATGGAAAGATTACAAGAAGAACTAATGGACAGATATGTTCAGATATCAGTATCAATTCTCCAGTATTCAAAGTAAGTGCTGGTAATGAAGATGTAAAGTTTAATAATAAGAAATCTCTTCTTAGCAAGATGGGAATGGGATTAGAATTGAAATTTGACAAAATCAGAGAGCCTGAGACAATACATTACGAAAAGCTTCCTGACGGAACAAAACAGTATGTGAAAGAATGTACATATAGCGAGCAGGCAGAGCAGGAGAAAACAACTGAAAATGAAACTGTCACAGAGGCACCAACAAAGGAACAGCTGACTAGTCAGGAAACTGACGTGAAGAAATCTGGTTCACTTAATACATATAAGACAAGGCTGGCTGAGTATTATCCGGAGCAGACAACATTTTACTTTGACTATCCAAACAACTGGATTGTGACTAAGGAGAGAGTGAGTAGTGGCGAGTATGTAGTGCTGGAAAATGAAAATGGAGCTAAATTAGAATTTGATGCCAGATCGCATAAGAAATCAATATATGGTAATCAAATGTATGGTGATGGAAAACAATATTTTGAAGCAACTGTCACCCCAATATCAAAATCAAGATATAATCCGGGGGAGAATTTCTGGATTGTAAAAATTAAGGAAACACAATTATTAGATGGATTGACAGGAGGACAGACCATATATGATGATGGACCAGAAATGTATGCAATAATTCCAGAAGAAAATGCCATGAAAGATACAATTGGGTATTCGGGAACGAGAGTTATGATATGGTGTATGTTTGACTGCCCTAATGCAACATTAATCTGGACACCGGCTAATGGCAATCTAACAGACAAAGACCGTGAAGAAATAATTGCAATATTACAATCATTTAGAGATACACCATAAATATTTAATCACAAATTCAATTTTAATCGAATAAGGTGGAAAAAACCTACCAATGTGTTATTATAATAGAAGATAAATATACCTGATATTATTAATGATGGGAGGCAGGTTATGGCAGGCAGAGAAACCAATAAACCAACGCGCTTTGAACGTATGTATAAGATATGGGATTATCTGAGAAATCATACAGACAGGAATCATCCGACAAGTATTGCCAGAATGAGAAATGATAAAAGGGTAAGAGCATATATCGGCGATAAGCAGACTGTTAACAGACTTATAAAAGATATGGCTCATATTATGAATCTTAAGGAAGACATTAATCAGGATGTTAATACTGATGATGGCGACGATGCTCAGGGAATCGAATATAAACCAGAGTCAGAATGGAAGCTGTATTTTGATGATTTCAAGAAATTCTATGGCGATGAGGAAAGATATGAACGGGATGATATAGAGGAATATAGCTCTTATATGGATAATGTAATGCATATAAAAAATCTAT
>JAIIAN010000083.1 GCA_022717655.1 Bacillota bacterium
ATATATATAAATTAAATCCCTAACTGTTTCCGTTTTTCTTTCATATCTGCGACAATTTTTTCGCCAAGGGCAACTGGGTCAGCATCGACAATCATTGCAGAATGAAGTGTTTTTTTCGTGCCTTCTTTTAAGAATTCAATGACTTTAGAAGAACCGTGAATTGGAGCTTCTACACAATGGTAGGAGCTGATTCCGTTCAAGCGGAAACCAAGAGCAGCATCGATTCCTTTTTCATTGGACCATTCTGGTGAAGAAAAGGCGAACGGCATTTCATAGAGTGCTTTGTTAAATTCACCGGCGATTCCTCCAAAGATACCGGAAGAGCGGGTGTTATCAATACATTCTCCAACATGCCATACCGGAGGCATATCCGGACTTAAAAATTCTTTTAAGCCGTCCCCGCATTTACTGTAGGCAAATTCGGAAGTCTGACAGTATCCCATCTTCATAAGAGGGAAGGAAGCACAGCCGTTTGTGATGATGAGTACATTATTTTTTAAGAGCACATCACAGACGTCTAAGATTGCTTTTTCATAAAGCACTTTTGGATTATTACATCCAACCATGTTGACCACTCCAAGAATCTTTCCAGAGCGGATGGCATCGGCAATCGGTTTGAAACTGCCGTATTTTTTACAGATATATTCAACAGAAAATCCGACTTCTGCTTCGACTTCATGTTTCGGAATAAAGACCGGAACACCTTTTCTTGCTTCAAAACTTTCGATGGCACGCAGAACAATTCGTTTTGCGATTGCTTTGGTTTCGGCAACATTGGAATGATGGTGGTCATATCCGATGTGTTCTGCACCTGGAAGACGGGCAGAGTCATGTGTGGTGACAACGGTTGTTTTAAAACAGCGGGCAACATCCATGATAGCCGGATAAACTTCCTGTACGTCGGCAACCCAGAGGTCAAGGGCTCCTGTTCCAAGTACCAGTTCTGCGCTGACTGCATTAGAAAGCGGAATGACTCCTTCGTATCGGTACATTGCAGAAAGGCCGGAACAGCAGATTCCATAAAACTGGATGCCTTTTGCTCCTTTTTCTTTTGCAAGATTTAAGAGTTCTTCACTTTGTCCGGCTTTTACAATTTCTTTTACCAGGACTGGAAGATGTCCGTGAACTGCAATGTTGACATAGCCTTTTTTGAGTGCGCCGATATTTACTTTGGAAGTCACACGGTCACCGACACCAAGCAGGGCGTCTGTTGCAATCGAGGTGGAAACCACTCCACTGAAAGTAAAGGCAAGTCCACAGCGTAAAAACTGTTTCATAACGCTTTCCCAGTCACCATCTGTCGCACATCCAGTTTTATGATAAGCCTCAAAGACTTCGTGGTAAGCACTGATTGGAAGAATGTCAAGGTCTTTCCAGACTTTCTGGCGTTCTGGAGTCGCACAGGCTGAAATGACTTTGTATTCATCCGGCTCGGTTCTGGATAAATCATCAAGCAGGGTATCTGCAAGGTCAATTGCAATATTTTTTAAGGTACGGTGTTTGGTTTTAATTCCAAAGGCTTCTGCCATGGAGCGGACTTTGTATTCTCCGATAATCGGCAGGTCAAGTTTGCCCTGGGCAGCCCATTTTAACATTAAAAGCAATTCTCTGGCATGCATTCCATGCTGGGCAGCACCGGCAGCAGCACCACGCAGAAGATTTCTTGCGACAATTAAGTCGGCGTCTGCACCACAGACTCCACGAGGAGATTTTGGTGTGATTTTACAAGGTCCCATGTTACAGATACGACAGCAGGTTCCGCTTAAGCCAAAGGTACATTGAGGCTGTTGTTTATCAAAGCGGTCAAATGCAGTGTCATATCCAAGCTGTTCCATTCGAAGCATCATTTCTTTTACGGCTGGGTCTGGAACATTGTCAAGCACATCCTGCTTGGTTGGGAAAGTTTTGCGGTAAGCGGAAACCGCTTTTCTGTAGTCCTCAGTAAAGACTTCTTCGTGGCTGTGTTCATATTCATTGCCATTTTCATCAACATGTTTATGAGTATGACCGCTGACTGGCACTAAAACCTTTGGGATTCCGTTTTTATCAAAGCCAATAATGGCTCTGTGGTTATGTGGTTCAACAACGGTGTTAAATGTTTCATTAGTTGTGTTTTTATTTTTCATAAGTTTTATTCTCCACTACATCACTAGGTTTTTGGTTAACGAGATAGTACCATTAAAAACATAGTTTGTCAATAGGTTTACGGGGATAAAGTGAAAAGTTGTGAAAAAAATGTGAAATAAAAATAAGAAACTTGACAGAAAAAAACACTGGTGTTATATTACAAATAGAACAAAAACGGAAGGAGGAGAAAACAATGGCTGTAAAACGAGATTATTATGAAGTGTTGGGAGTGTCGAAAAATGCAGATGAAAATGCGATTAAAAAGGCATACCGAAAACTTGCGAAGAAATATCATCCGGATACAAATTCAGGCGATGCGGATGCTGAAAAAAAATTTAAAGAAGTTACAGAGGCATATTCTGTTTTAAGTGATAAAGAAAAAAGAAAATTATACGACCAGTTTGGTCATGCTGCGTTTGATGAGGGAGCCGGCGGCGGAACTTATCAGTCACAAGATCAAAATGGAGGATATCAAAGAGCGTACCATTTTAATTCCGATGATATGGGGGATATCTTTGGAGATATTTTCGGGGATATGTTCCATGGCGGACAACGAAGCGGAAGAAGAAGCAGAAGCGGATTCTATCAAGGCGGTTTTGGAAATGGCTTTGGAGCAGATTTTGCACAAAAAGGCGAAGATTTAAATGCAGAAGTGACGGTTACCTTTGATGAAGCGGCATTTGGCTGTGATAAGAGAATCCGTCTGTCTTCACAAAATGGTCAGACCCAGACTTTAGAGGTGCATATTCCGGCAGGAATTGAGACAGGAAAGAGTATCCGTTTAAGAGGAAAAGGACATCCAGGAAGCGGAGGCGCCGAGGCAGGAGATTTACTGTTGAAAGTGACGGTCATGGAAAAGCCAGGATATGAGCGAAAAGGAATGGATGTCTATACGAAAGTACAGGTTCCGTTTACAACCGCAGTATTTGGCGGAGAAGTAATGGTAAAGACTCTTTATGGAAATGTCATCTGTAAGATTCGACCAGGAACGCAGTCCGGAACAAAAATCCGTTTAAGAGGAAAAGGAATTGTATCGATGAAGGATGCTTCCATGCATGGAGACCAGTATGCAGAAGTAGAAATTTTAGTTCCGACAGATTTAAGCATGGAAGCACGGCAGAAATTAAAAGAATTTGAAGCGGTGTGCAAAAAAAAACAAAATAATCGGTCCGTAGCATAAGAAAAACCGCAGTATCGAGAGAAAGTGATACTGCGGTTTTTGTGTATTCTTGGAGAAAATCTTTAGGAAAATTATCCTCTTTGATAAATCTGAACTAATTTTTTGATTTTATGTTGTAAATCAGAAGCAAATTCTCCTTCTAAGAGACGCCATTTCCAGTTCGTTCCTAAAGTGGATGGCGTGTTGATTCGGCAGGTGTTGTTAAGTCCGAGATAATCCTGCATTGGAATCATGCAGATACGTGCCGGACTTCCCATAACACGGCAGATAATTGGCCAGTGCAGACTGCGGTCAGAAGTCATGTAATCATGAAGATAATCACGTAACATTTCTCTGCCATCTTCCGGAATATCCTGATACCATCCGATTAAAGTTGCATTATCATGGGTTCCGGTATAGACAACAGAGTTGACCGGATAATTATGTGGAAGATAATCACTTGCGCATCCGGTATCTCTGGTATCGAAGGCAAATTCCAGGACTTTCATGCCAGGGAATCCACTCTCAGAAACCATCTGGCGGACACTGTCTGTCACATACCCCAAATCTTCTGCGATGACGTCGCGTTTTCCAAGAACTTCTTTCATGCGATGGAACAGTTCGATTCCAGGACCTTTTTCCCAATGACCGTTTCTTGCAGTGGTATCTCCATAAGGAATGGAGAAATATTCATCAAAGCCACGGAAATGGTCAATTCTTACGACATCATAGAGATAAAATGCATAAGAAAGACGCTGCATCCACCATGCATAACCGGTCTGGCGGTGATAATCCCAGCGGTAAAGTGGATTTCCCCATAACTGTCCATCCGCTGCAAAACCGTCTGGAGGGCATCCGGCAACCGCAAGCGGAACATTTTCTTCATCTAACTGGAAGAGTTCTGGATGTGCCCAGGTATCTGCACTGTCATAAGCAACATAAATCGGGATATCACCGATGATGCGGATACCGTTCTCATTTGCGTAAGTCTTTAATTTCTTCCACTGAATGGAAAATTCAAACTGCATGTATTTCTGGAATTCAATTTCAAAATAAAGCTGTTCACGGTAATAATCAAGGGCATATCCATAACGCTTCTTGATATCTTCCGGCCATTTATCCCAACATTCGTCTTTGAAGAAGCCCTTTACAGCCATAAATAAGGCGTAGTCATCGAGCCACCATGCATTTTCTGTCTGGAAAGTCTGAAACTCTGGATTTTTGGAAATATCGCTTCTTTCATAAGCTTTTCTAAGCAGTTTATAGCGGGCTTTATAAAGCTTTCCGTAATCAATGAAACGAGAATCAGAACCAAAATCAGCAAGGTCACATTCTTTTTTAGTCAAAACGCCTTCTTCAATTAAGGTATTTAAATCAATAAAATAAGGATTTCCGGCATAAGTGGAAAAAGACTGATACGGAGAATCTCCGTAACTGGTTGGTCCAAGCGGCAGAATCTGCCAGTATTTTTGATTAGCCAAAACCAGCTGGTCTACAAATTCATAAGCTTCTTTTGAAAAACAGCCGATACCGTATTGGGACGGCAGGCTGGATATCGGTAATAAAATACCACTTTCTCTCATAATATAAAAACTCCTTTCTTTTGTCGCAAAAAGCTTCTTCCTGGTTAGAGCTATGTGTGAATAAAGATATTCTAACACAGGGAGAAGCATTTTTAGTAAAAATATGATATAAGTGCTAAAATATAAAAATTAAAGTTCTAAAATTAAAGCCTGATATCCATGAAGTGTTACTTCGTTTCCGTTTAATACAACATCGTCATAGTTGTTTAACAGAACGGATTTATATGGAGCTGAAAGGGCAATGGTCTGCTCTTGTGTTTGATAGTTTCCGATAACAAGAAGAGTCTTGTCACCTTTTCTGTAATAAGCCATCAGATTATGGGTATCTTCGAGATACGGAACGACATCACCATAAACAATTGTTTCCTGATAAACTGGATTCTTTCTAAGTGCAATTAATTTCTTGTAATAAGAAAGAATGGAATGGTCATCATGTAACTGGCTTTCTACATTGATTTTTGTATAATTTGGATTTACCATCAGCCATGGAGTGCCTGTTGTAAATCCGGCATGTTCCTCTGTATTCCACTGAACCGGAGTTCTTGCATTATCACGGTTATAAAGGGAAATGATTTTTAAAGCTTCCTCTTTGGAGTATCCGGCTTCTATGGCTACATGATACTGGTCAATGGCGGAAACGTCATCGACTTGTTCAAGCGGAATCACACCGAGATTTTCCATACCGATTTCCTGTCCCTGATAGATAAATGGAAGTCCACGGAGCATGAAGTATAACGTAGCCAGCATTTTTTTGCTTTGGTTGGAACATTCTCCTTCTGGAATATAATAGCTGACACCACGTGGTTCGTCATGATTTTCAATGATATTAGATAAAAATCCGACAGAACCGATTCTTTTCTGGGAGTGGAAACAGCATTTTTTATAATCATCCGGAGTGATGCGGGTGTTTGCATACCAGCCTTTGTCACTCTTTCCAAAAGAAGTACCGGCAAAATCAAACATGGAAGAGAAGTAACCATTATCTCCAATGAAATCTGGAAGTTCTTCGTCTTTCTCATTAAAGACTTCACCGACAGTAAAGGCATTGTGCGGTTTAAATGTTTTGTCGCGCATTTCACCTAAAAATTCTCCGACACCTTTTGCGTCAGCAAGCATCTGGTCAATGGAACTTAAGTTGTCATTGCGGTCTACGGTGTAGTCTTTATATGGAAGTTTCTTTTTGATATTGATGATTGCATCAATACGGAAACCGCCAAGTCCTTTCTCTAACCACCAGTTGATATTTTTGTAAACTTCTTCGCGGACTTTTGGATTTTCCCAGTTTAAATCCGGCTGTTTTTTGTGAAATACATGCATGTACTGCTTGTCAGGATGTCCTGGAAGTGGTTCCCAGACCGAACCTCCAAAATAACTTCTCCAGTTACATGGAAGTTCTCCCTCTTTGCGGTCTTCAATATAGAAGAAGTTTCCATATTCTCCGTCAGGGTCTTCACAGGCTTTTTCAAACCATTCATGTTCATCAGAACAGTGATTTACAACCAGATCCATTAAGATATACATGTCACGTTTTTTGGCTTCTTTTAAAAGATGATCCATGTCGTCCATTGTACCAAAACAAGGGTCAATTTGATAGTAGTCAGAGATATCATATCCCTGGTCTGCAAATGGAGAAGAGTAAATTGGAGAAATCCAGACAATGTCTACTCCTAATTCTTTTAAATAATCTAATTTTAAGGTGATTCCTGGCAAATCACCGATTCCGTCGCCGTTGGAATCATAAAAGCTCTTCGGATAAATCTGATAAGCAACTTTATTGTGCCACCATTTTCTTTCCATAGCGTGTATCCTCCTGATTTTTTTATCAATTTTCGTTTCGCTCATTACTTATGCGGATAAGTAATAGTATAATGACAAAAAATGATTTTGTCCTACGAATATCTGATGAAAAACTACATTATTTTGACTTGTGCGTTTGTGAAAAAGACTTTCGATACTGCAGAGGTGTCATTCCGGTTTTTTTTCGGAATTCTTTTAAAAAATTTCCGAGATTATGAAAACCGCAGTCGAGACAGATATCCATAACCGGACGCTGGGTATCCTGAAGCAGAGTAATGGCACGCCCGATGCGGTATTCATTGATATAGGCGACAGGAGTTTTTCCAATATATTTTTTAAAAAATCGGCAGAAATACTGTTCATTTAAGTTTGCATTTTGGGCAAGGGTATGCACATAAAATTTTTCACTGTAATGCTGATGAATATAAGCAAGTGAATTTTTTATGATTTCAATGCGATAATCATCATCGGTATGTTCTTTTACGGATAAAAGCTGGTATTGCTCTAAAAATGCAAGGATTTTTAATAAACCTGCGCGGATAAATAACTGGGAAGATAAATCGTTTGTAACCATCTGATATTCATTGACCGGAGCAAATCCATTTTGATAAAAGGCATTTACAATTTCGAGATATTCTTGTTTGAGTCGGGAAAAGACAGGGTGTTCTGGCTTGATACAACGTGGAAAGTAGAGTTCGCCTTTCATCATAGGCTGTAAAATTCGGCTCTGTGCGATATCATAACTGTCAAAATTTAAGATTCTCGGATGAAAAACGACAGCCGATTCTTTCACAGAACTCTTAGCTAAAATAGAATGAAGTTCTCCGGAATTTACGAAATAAAAGCACTCATCGGTGATGGTGTAAGTGTTCATGTTGATAACCAGTTCAAATTCGCCTTCCATAAAATAAAGGATTTCCAGTTCGTCGTGCCAGTGGTGTTTGACCCCTTTCCAGTTCTCATCATCATAAGTCTCATAAAGACCACAGGGGAAGGAAACCGTCCCGTGGTCTTTTTGTTCTTTTAAAGTCGGGTTTATTTTTTGTGTATCAGATTTTGGCATGGTACATTCCACCTTTTCTTTTTATAAAATGAAACAGTCCGCTTAAGGTAATAAACATTGTGACAAATTCGGCAGCAGGAAATGCCAGCCAGATTCCAGTCATCTTAAAACAGGCAGAAAGCACAAAGGCAAAGAGAATAATTGCAACAAATCCACGTGAAATAGAGGCGGCAAAGGCATATTTAACGGATTCTATGGCACTTAAGGCTGCTGTTCCGACAATATTGATTCCAGCAAATAAAAATCCGATAAAGTATAATTTTAAACCAGAGTTTGCATAAGCAGCAAGCTGTAAGTCGTGTTCACTGTTAAAGATGGCAGTAACGGAAGGTGCACACAGGAAGATAAAAAGGATTAGTAAAACACCAAGACCAAGCGCAGTCGTGAGTGCCATTTTTAAGACGGAGTGGACATTTTTTTCTTCCCCTCGTCCATAAGACTGGCTGATAAGCGGTTGAGAACCTTGTGCAATTCCGTTAAACAGTGCAACAGCGACCAAAGAAGTATTGGCAACGACTCCATAAGCAGCAACACCGGTATTTCCGGCAAGATTTAAGATAATCATATTAAATACGATTGTGATAACACCTGAAGAAATCTCTCCGACGAAGGCGGAAACTCCAACCTGACAAGAGTAAATCAGTTTTTTTAAGGACGGCAGTATCGGAACAAATTTAATGGTTGATTTCTTAGAGCGAAAATGGATACAGCAAATTAAAATTCCGACAACCGGAGAAAAACCGGTGGCAAGTGCCGCCCCTTTCATTGCAAGTCCAAGAGGAAACATTAAAATATAGTCAAAGACAATGTTGAATAAACTGCTGAATAACGTAGCTGCCATGGCAATGGACGGATTTTTATCATTTCGTACAAAGGCGTTGCAGATGTGATTCCACATAAAAAATGGGGCAAAACACATAAAAATCCGTGTATAGGAAGTTCCGGTCTGAATGATTTCGGCATCTCCTCCAAGCAGTGCAATTAACTTATCCGGTAAAAAAATTCCAATAAAGATAAAAATTAAACTGATAAGAAATGCACAAATTAGCGCATGGAAAAAGTATCCGTCTGCATCTGAACTTTTCTTTCCACGTTCAATGACAAAGCGGATAGCAGAGCCGACTCCAATCATTGCACCGATTGCAAAAATCAGGTTATAAAGTGGAAGCACCAGATTTAGGGCGGTGATACCGTTTGAGCCGACTGCTTTTGAAATAAAATACGTGTCTGCAAGAATATAAAGCGACATGCCGAGCATGCCAAGCATATTCTGGGAGACATATTTGGTGAATTGTTTTAACATAGTTTAAAAATACCTTTCTTTATTCTAATAGATATGGTAGCAAAAAGAGACGGATTTTGCCAGACTTTCTTTTTAAAATCGCTTATGCTATAATGGATAATCATAAAGAATTGGAGCAAAGGCATGAGTAAAAAAGAAAAGAAAAAAGGGAGAATTGGAGACGTTATCCGTAGTCTGGTTTTACTTATCGCAGCCGCAGTCTTTTTGTTTTCGGCGTATCAGCTGGTGATGATTTATTTAGAGTACAAAAAAGGGACAGATGAGTATGATAAAATCAGGCAGTATGCGGTAGAAAGTCCTTCCGAGGAAGAACAGGAAGATACGTCAGAAGAAGAGGGTGAAGAGGAGGCAGAAAGTGAAGAACCACAAGGACCACAGATTGATTTTGAAGCGTTAAAGGCAGTAAATCCGGACGTGGTTGGCTGGCTTGAAATTGAAACCCTTGATATCAGTTATCCAATTGTACAGACAACAGACAATGAGCATTATCTTCATTATACCTTTGAAGGTCAGAAAAATGCGAATGGTGCGATTTTCCTGGAACATACAAACAGCAGTGATTTTGAGGACTGCAATACGATTATCTATGGTCATAATATGAGAAATGGTTCGATGTTTGGAACGTTCCGTAAACTTCATGAACAGGCGAATCTGACCAGTCCTTATGTCTGGATTTGCACACCGGAACACACCTGGCGTTATAAAATCTTTTCGGTTCATACAGCATCTGTAACAGGGGAGACTTATACTTTATTTAGTATGGCAGATGAGCAGTTTGCCGAGTATTTAAAATCCATGAAATCAGCATCTGAATTGCAATTAGATGCTGAACCAGATAAAGACGATAAAGTGATTACCATGTCAACCTGTACGGGAAACAGCAGTACTCGTTTTGTCATTCAGGCAAAACGCCTTGAGAAAGGAGAAAATTAAAATGGATAAAAAAATTGAAACATTGCAGAAATTAATTTCAGAACATCAAAATATTGTATTTTTTGGAGGCGCGGGTGTTTCAACGGAGAGCGGAATTCCGGATTTTAGAAGTGTGGATGGTTTATATCACCAGAAATGGGATTATCCGCCGGAAACCATTTTAAGTCATACTTTTTTTGTGAGAAAACCAGAAGAGTTTTATCGCTTCTATAAAGAAAAGATGTTATGTGAGGGCGCAAAACCAAATTCAGCACATAAAAAACTGGCGCAGTTAGAGAAAGCCGGAAAATTAAAAGCAGTCATTACACAAAATATTGATAATCTGCATCAGCTGGCAGGAAGTAAAAAGGTGTATGAACTGCATGGAAGTGTGTATCGAAATTATTGTACAAGATGCGGGGCGTTTTATGATTTTTCTTATATGAAACATGCAGAAGGGATTCCAACCTGCGAAACATGTGGTGGAATCATTAAACCGGACGTTGTGCTTTATGAAGAGGGACTGGATAATGAAGTCATAGAAGGTGCAGTTCAGGCAATCAGAGAGGCAGAAGTGCTGATTATCGGAGGAACTTCTCTTGCGGTTTATCCGGCAGCTTCTTTGATTGATTATTTTAAAGGAGATGCACTGGTTGTAATTAATCGAGATAAAACACCGAGAGATAAAATGGCGGATTTGGTCATCAATGAACCGATTGGAACGGTATTTGAACAGATTCAGGTAGAATAAAGAGGCTGAGAACAGAGAGCAGTCACAGAAGAATAGCAGAAAGGAAGAGAAAATGGCATATCAGTACGAAGTTGGTGATATTGTAAAGTTAAAAAAACAGCATCCGTGTGGGAGTAATGAATGGGAAATTCTTCGTGTAGGAGCAGATTTTCGTTTAAAATGCATGGGATGTGGACATCATATTATGCTTGCAAGAAAGCTCGTAGAAAAAAATACGAGAGATTTGAAAAAAAACACTTGATTATTTGGAAAAAGCATGGTAGAATTAATCCTCGTGATATATGATTATCCTTGCTCTCCGAAAAGAGTGGAGGGCCAAAAGACCAAAAGGAGGTAAAACAGGCATGAACAAATATGAATTAGCGTTAGTTGTTAATGCGAAAATCGAAGATGAAGCTCGTGCAGCAGTTGTGGAAAAAGCAAAAGGCTACATCGCCCGTTACAACGGAAATGTAACAGAAGTTGAAGAATGGGGAAAGAAAAGATTAGCTTACGAAATCCAGAAAATGCGCGAAGGATATTACTACTTCATCCAGTTCGAAGCAGACGCTGACTGCCCAGCAGAAATCGAGCGTCACGTTCGCATTATGGACAATGTATTAAGATATTTAGTTGTAAGAAAAGACGCTTAATTTTTTCTTAGAGCACAAAATGCGAATCCCCTTAGAATTATAATGTTTTATAATTCCCGATTCTATGTGCTGCTATGTACAATGTAAAAAATGTTGAGGTGAAAGATATGAACAAAGTAATTTTAATGGGACGTTTAACAAGAGACCCGGAGGTAAGATACTCTGCGGGAGAAAACTCACTGGCGATTGCCAGATATACACTGGCTGTTGACAGACGTTTCAAGAGAGACGGAGAAGCAACTGCTGATTTTATCAGCTGTGTTGTGTTTGGAAAACAGGCAGAATTTGCAGAAAAATATTTTCGTCAGGGAATCCGTATCGTAGTGAGCGGAAGAATCCAGACCGGAAGCTACACAAACCGTGATGGTGTAAAAGTTTACACGACAGAGGTTGTTGTAGAAGAACAGGAATTTGCAGAGAGCAAAGCAGTAAGCGACAGTCACGTGAACCGTAGTGCAAGCCAGCCGGCAGCACCGGACATGGCAGATTCCTCAGCCGAAGGATTTATGAATATCCCAGATGAAATCGGTGGAGAATTACCGTTTTAAGAACGGAATATAGCAGGAGGTAGAAACCATGGCTTTCGAAAAAGGGAATAGACCGGACTCTCCAATGAAGAGAAGAGGCGGACGCAGAAGAAAAAAAGTTTGTGTATTCTGTGGAAAAGAAAATAACGAAATCAGCTACAAAGATGCAAATAAATTAAAAAGATATGTCTCTGAAAGAGGAAAAATTCTTCCAAGAAGAATCACAGGAAACTGTGCAAAACATCAGAGAGCTCTTACTGTAGAAATCAAGAGAGCAAGACACATGGCTATTATGCCATACGTACAGGATTAATTTGCTGTATCAAGCCGTCACAGTATTTTGTGACGGCTTATTTTTTTAATTCATAGGAAACTTCGTCCTATGAATTAAAAAACGCTCCGCAAGGATCGCACTGCGGCGGTATGGAAAT
>JAIIAN010000386.1 GCA_022717655.1 Bacillota bacterium
GGCATAATTTTCGACCAGCTCGATAAAGGCCGGGTAAATCGACATCCTTCCATCACCCCGATCTTTAAGATAGCCCGCCTCTTGTGCCGTTTTGATAATTCGGTTGACGTGAATGCGTGAAACGAAAAATTCCTTAGCGAGCGTGCTGGCAGAATAATCAATAATTGCACCGTGTGCTGATTTGTTTTTTACCGCCTGCAGATAAAGATATAGCATAATCATTCGGCCTCCGTCTTTATCGATAAATAACCCCACTTCCGGTAAAACCTTCCTGAACGTTAATCCCCGAAAGAGGTATTCCGCCGCGCGGCGGAAAAAGTTATTTCTTAAAATGACATTGTCCAGCAAATTGACGTCAATATTAAACGCAGGATACAGAATGCTGACGGGTATAAATGCGCCGGACATATAGCGTTTAAGTTCATTCAATCCTTTTTCGGTTGGGGCAATTCTTGTTTTTCGCCTGTCTTCCGTACAGCGCCAGGTCCTGATGCGCCCTGTGGTTCGCAGTATCGTAATAATTGCGATGACGCTGTTGGGGCTGGCTATTTTATAGCGTGAACATAACTCTTTGATCTCTGAAACGGACTCGGCCTGATTTCCAAAAATAAAGCAACACATGGAGAGGATAATGTTAAATCGTGATTCCTGCAGCATTGTCTTGTAGAAAAGAGGTTGTTTTTTGTAGATGGTATCGTTAATTGTGTAGTGCTCTAATATTGCCTCACCGAATCGCGGGTTGTTCTTTATAACATCCCTTCGATGTAGCAAGGCCCTGGATGAGATGTGATTATCCATAGCGTTTTTCTCGTGTCTAATGAACCGATAGATGAAGTGTTAAGCCTTCTTTTTCGGAATATTAATTATACCTGAGAAAATGTTGTTTGCGGTCGTTATTTGAAAAGAAAGATATATTTACAGTCATGGCTGTGGGTGGGTGATTAACGCAAAGATGTTCCGGTCAATGGCGTCGATAACGATATCTTAACCACTCGGCGTGCTGTAAAATCATTATTCAAGCCAGGTGTATTCAGTTTTTTGTATTTATAAAAAAATGAGATTGGCCCTTTTGTGCCCAGGAGCAGGTTATGACTCAAAAAACGTCTCTCAGAAATGCTGCATGTGATGAGCAAAAATTTGTCATCTCAACCTGCTGTTTCACATTTCAGGGATATTGTCTGCTGCTCAAACAGTATGGGATAAACGCTTCGCTTATACACTTTGATGAAGATGAGGTGCAGCAACGGGATCTTGAGGATATCGTTAAAAATCAGAATGCTAGCGTTTCTGTATTTCTTGGGGAGGGCGTTGTGGAGCTCCTTGCCAGCCTGAAGCGGCTGGCATCAGTGCTGAACGCGCTGCCCGTTATTCGGCGCGTAACCCTGTATGGTGACATCCCCGATGGTTGGCTCTATTGTACGCTGAGAAGTCTTTTAAATAATCGCCAGCAATTATCATTGATTCGTATATCCAGCGTTGCTGATTTGGCATCCAGCCTCAATATTCGCGGCGAAAAGCTTAAGGACCGTTCACGATTATTGCGCAGCCAATATATGGCTTACGCGAATCAGGTCAAAATAAAAGGTTTAACAAAAAGAGAGATTGATGTTTTATTACGTTTCTACCGAGGGATGTCCGTAAAAGAGCAGTGTGAAAGAGCGGGGCTGTCTAATAAAACCATTTATACTCACCGTAAGGAAGGGATGAATAAATTACATGTGATAAGACAATGGCTAAACGATCCGCACAATTTCAGAGCGGAAACCCGTGACGTCCTGTCCAATAAACATGAAGGATTCAGCGATAAAGAAGTCGATATTTATAACGCACTGTTGAAAAGAGAGATATTTCCAGCGTATCAGATCATTACCGATCGTGATAAAAAAGGGGTAGGCTTTGAGATACTTATTCGCTGGAATAAAAACGGTAAAATTGTTAAGCCCGCCAGCTTCCTTAATGATATCTCACATCATGAAATATGGTTAAAGATTACGGCGCTGGTCATCCATGCCGCCGTTT
>JAIIAN010000387.1 GCA_022717655.1 Bacillota bacterium
ATAACAGGCAGCATCAATGCTATACTCTTTTAAGAGAGGTGAGCATATGTCTGAATTAGGACAATTTTTAAAAGAAAAAAGGGAATCCTCTGGTTTATCCCTAAAAAAACTTAGTTCCGCAACTGGAATAAGTGATTCTGAATTATTAAAAATCGAAAATGGAACTCGAAAAAAACCTGGTTGGGAACATCTTTGTAAAATTGCAAAGGCATTAAAGTTTCACCCGTTTGAGGTTATGCTTAATGCTAGATACATATCTGAAAATGATATTCATCCACCATTACTGATCAGTGGATTAGAAGATCTGAATGAGCAACAGCTTAATACAGTTCAATTATTCGTTGACTTTATCAAAACACAGGAAAAGACCTGTCTGAACGATTAAGGAGGCTACTTATGCAATACAGATTAGGAGAATTATTTTGTGGTCCAGGCGGAATTGCATGGGGAGCTGCCCACGCTGATATAGGCAATTCCGATTACCCTATTGTACATCAATGGGCCAATGACTATGATGCAAACACATGTGAAACATACCGGCACAATATCTGCCCTGATGCACCCCAAACAGTTATATCCGTAAATTCGATATGAGCAAGCTGGCACCAATCGACGCTCTGGCCTTCGGCTTCCCCTGTAATGATTACAGCGTTGTAGGAGAACAGAAAGGAATGGACGGCGTATATGGACCATTATATTCTTACGGAGTAAAAGCTCTGAAAAGATTTAAACCACAATGGTTTCTTGCGTAAAATGTCGGTGGTCTGCGTAATGCTAACGACGGCACGGCTTTCACCAAAATCTTAACATCCGTGATGCCGGATACACGATTACTCCGCATCTTTATAAATTTGAAGAATACGGTATTCCTCAGGCACGCCATAGAATTATTATTGTCGACATCCGTAATGACATTAATGCAACCTATCACGTCCCCTCTCCTGAACCATATAGTGAGATAAACAACACCTGCAGAATCTTCTTATGTACAGCTACCCTTACGCTCGGATGAAACAAGCAGTTAGATACTTTACCGCCAGATAAAAGGATTTGAGCTGACACAAACAGATGCCTGACAACCACTTCCCTCATAGGCATTTTCAGCTTTTCCAAAAATGATACACAGTCCGGCTTTCCACTTGAAGGGAAGAAAAAATCGCCCCCAAGATACGCATCCCCTGGTTGAAAATAATATGTAAAATATGGATACCATCCAGATGCAAGTGTCTGTAAAAAAATTGCCTGCGGTGTTCCCGTCACCTGCAAATATAAACTGCTTGATGCACCATTCTTTATACTGTCCAGATATTTATTAATTGAAGACTGCCGGTTTCTGTTAACCAACGTATGCCGGGTATGGACGGGGATATGTGGACGCTGGCCCAGCAGACCCTTTCCAAGCTGGAACGAATGACGGATACCGACTATGACAACCAGAAGTTCAATTTCACCGATGAATAAGTAAAGCAAACGCCGGGCGCAGCGGCCATGTAGCCGCTTGCGTCCGGCATCTTTCTATTTATATGATTTTTCCAGTGTACGTAATGCTTCTAAATCAGTTTCATAGCGTTTAATTGATGAATCCATGAGGTATATTCTGTTTTCAGTTGTCCATGTATTGAGGTTTTTCCTGTCATAATATAGAGAAAAATCTTGTATTGTTCCTGCTAATTGAGTATGCGCATTTGCCCATTCATGGAGCTCTTTGGGCGGATATGGGAGATCACTTTGTTCCAAAAACAAGCAAGTGATTTCACGATTGAGCGGCTCAACGGCATCAATTAACTCATTTTCACTTAGTACGCCATTGCGATATTCGCGATATAGCTTAATAAAACTTTGAGCAGCATTTACCAATTTTTCTGTAATTAAATGAGTTTCCTCAATTAAATTCTCCCTACTCACCACTTTATTATGCAACAACTGGTTTATCATTTCGTATGACGGATTTGTTTCTAAATAGACATTATTGACAACCCGAGAATTCTTATTTTCTCTATACCA
>JAIIAN010000388.1 GCA_022717655.1 Bacillota bacterium
TATATTATCATCTTTTCAGTTATTTGTCAACAACTTTTTTTATTTACTGATAATATTGATAAAGTTCTGTATTTTCTCTGTCACTTATCAGCGACAACTCTGATACTATATCACAGCTGCCGCCAAGTGTCAACGTTTTTTTTATTTAAATATACTGCATTACTTCTCTTAAATTCGCCACACCAATTAGTTGTATCTTAAATTTTCCCTGCAGCCCTTCTAAATTTGCTTTCGGCATAATGCAAGTTGTAAATCCCATCTTTTCTGCTTCTTTTACTCTCTGCTGTGCCTGACTGACCCCACGCACTTCACCAGAAAGTCCCACTTCTCCAAATATCAAGGTTTCCTCATCTATAACACGGTTTTTATAACTTGAAATAATTGCTACCACAACTCCAAGATCAATTGCCGGTTCTCCCAGTTTCATTCCACCAGCCAGATTTACATAAGCATCACACTCTCCCAAAGATAATCCTACCCTTTTCTCCAACACTGCCATCAACAAATTGACACGGTTGTAATCAATTCCAACTGCCGTTCGTCTTGGAAGCCCAAAATTAGTCCGCGTTATCAATGCCTGAATTTCAATTAAAATTGGTCTTGTTCCCTCTAAAGAGCAGACAACAACGGAACCTGACGCATCTGTCGGTCTGCCATTCAGCATAACTTGAGATGGATTTTTTACTTCCACCAATCCTTGTTCCCGCATTTCAAATACACCAATTTCATTTGTTGAACCAAAACGATTTTTTACTCCTCTTAAAATTCGGTAAGAAGCATGACGGTCTCCTTCAAAATATAATACCGTATCTACCATGTGCTCCAGTACTCTCGGTCCGGCTACACTTCCATCTTTTGTTACATGTCCTACGATAAACATGGAAATTCCCATACCTTTTGCAATTTTCATTAATACGCCTGTTGACTCCCTGACCTGTGATACACTTCCCGGTGCAGAAGAAACCTCTTCATTATACATGGTCTGAATGGAATCAATAATGACTGCTTCCGGCTTTTCGTTTTCAATAATTGCTTTTATTGTCTCAAGATTCGTCTCACATAAAAGTTTCATCTTATCTGTAAATGTTCCAATTCTCTGCGCACGCATTTTTATCTGACGCAGAGACTCCTCTCCCGAAACATAAAGCAGACTGTGACCTTTATCTGATAGCTGTTTGCACACCTGCAGTAACAAGGTAGATTTTCCGATTCCAGGGTCTCCTCCCACCAGAACCATAGAACCTTGAACCAGTCCACCTCCCAGCACACGGTCTAATTCCTCAATATTTGTTGTAATACGATTATCCTCTGTAATATCAATTTCTGAAATGGTAGCCGGTTTTATCCTTTCTTTTTGTATTCCCTGACCACTTCCAGAGACTCCTGAACTCTTTGGCAGAACCGTTTCTTCCACAAACGTATTCCATTCCTTACAGCCCGGACACTGTCCTAACCATTTTGGACTTTCATATCCACAGTTCTGACAAAAAAAGACTGTCTTTTTTGCTTTCGCCATCTTTTTCCTCCTATATTATGATGTAAGTGTCAAAAGTATAAATTGCGGTTGTGCTTGCACAAAAAGCAATTTATACTTAATGACACGCCGAACACCTCATACTTTCAACTTAAATTCATAAAACGCAGTTTACATCTGGAACAAAAACAGCCGAGGAAAATTCCCCGGCCCGAATTTGTATTCCATTTAAATCACTTATTAACTTTTATTAGACAGCTTATTATTTTTTCTTAATTTCAACTGCTACCTGTTCAGACTGTTCTAACTCTACACTGATTGCAAGTTTTCCGCCCAGATTTGTTTTCATAACGCCTGCTTCTACATCATCAATTTTAATAGAATATTCTGCATCTTCTTCTAATTCCACTGTAATCTGTGCGTCTTTTGATCCTTCTACTTTAAATGTCATACCATCTGCTTCTACATTAAGGTTTAAAACAGTCGTTCCTGGAACAGATTCATACACAAACATACCATTTCTTTCTAAT
>JAIIAN010000389.1 GCA_022717655.1 Bacillota bacterium
ATGCTGCACCTATCGGTATTTTGATTGGTGGAATTGCAGGATACTTTATTATTCCATCAGGATTTAGTATCATCAATACTTTGATCATGGCGGTTGTAGTGTTTGCAGTCATTTATGTCATTACGATGATTTCCGTTCATAAGCCTGCAAAGTTAGCCGCTGCGGTATCGCCTATGGAAGCACTTCGTTATACAGCACAGGACGATATGAAAAAGACTGCAAACAAGAAGATGTGCCGTAACCTTACTCCACTTGGATTAGGTGTGATGAACTTTTCTAAGAACAAAAAGAAAGCGGTCATAACAATGCTTTCTCTGGCTCTTGGCGGTATTTTATTTATGACAGCAGCGACATTTATGTCCTCTTTTGATAAGGATAATTATGCAAGGCAAGGTATTTGGAAAGAAGCAGAGTTCCATATTGAATATTCCGATGCTGCGATTGAATTGAATGAAAATGGTATGAGTGGGATGCAGGCACAGACACCAATAACAGAACAAATGGTAGAGGATATTTCTGCCATAGATGGGGTGGAAAAAGTAGAAGAACTGAAAAGCTTCGGTGTAAGTTTTGATTTTCCACAACAGGATGAATACGACAATGATGATTATATTTATCCGATGAACAAAGAAGAAACAACGGAAATTGAAAAATACATTGAAGAAGGAACTGCTGATTATGACAAACTAATGTCAGGTGATTATGTCCTTGTTGCAGACAATACAAATGTGCAGGAAATCTATGGTTGGCAGTTTTGCGTTGGGGATACTCTAACACTTCACTATTATGACGGTAATAAAATGGCAGAAAAAGAAGTTACGGTGCTTGGTCTGTTAAATGAACAATATACTTTGGACAACAGTAGTTTAGACGGTTGGTTTGTTATGCCGGAGGAAGCTGTGAAAAAATTTGTTCCATATGAAAGCCTAAATGCCCACCTTCTTATATCGGTTGATACAGAAAAGGAAAGCACAGTTGGTGAAGCATTAAATGAAATGATTTCTCAAAGGGCAGAGCTATCTTTGGAAGCATACGCCGACAGAAAAGTGGCTTACGCCCAAACAGCAAATACAATATTCGGAACAATCAGCGGGTTGGCGATTTTTATTATGATGTTCAGTATTTTAAGTATGATGAATACACTGATTACCAATATTGTTACCCGTAAACAGGAGCTTGCAATGCTTGAATCTATTGGTATGTCAAAAGGTCAAATACGAAAGATGCTTTTAGGAGAAAGCCTGCTCTTAGTGTTTGTGGCTGTGGCTGTAACGATGACAATCGGAACGCTGTTAGGATATGTGCTTACACATTTACTTTATAACGGAGGAGCATTTTATATTTCATTCAAATTCCCAACAGTATTTGTTCTTGCATATACCGTTGTATTGATTGCTGTACCGCTGCTAATTACTATTGTGTCAATGCACAGCTTTTCAAAAGAAGCACTTGTAGAAAGATTAAGAGGAATGGAAAATTGATATGCGAATATACGATACGAATCACAGGAAACCAAGACATTCTGGTGCTTTCGCCCCAAATCATAGGAATGCTGATTGAGAAAATTCGATGTTCAGACACGAAAGAATTGATAATCCCTGCGGACGAATTACTTCCGCAGGGGTATGCGGAATATCTGGAGCGTGTTATGCAGACCAACAACATAGAAAAGAATATTGGCAGACAAGATGCGTATGACTTAACAGCGAAGCAGATAGGAATGTTGAAGGTTAAACGGCAGCAATGCTTCGATAAAGCAAAAGCAGAAACAACGGAAAATGCCATACAGTTTAATCTCGAAACAAATGAAAGCTTCTTTTTGCTGACAAAACAATCAGACAGTCGTTTTGTTTGTGACTATGAAAATGGAGAGAAAATTGTGGTTTCGTTGAAGTATTTATAGGTTTTGTATTTCCAGATGTTATTCATCACTATCAGGTACTGACACCCGGTGTAAATAAAGCGACTTATCTGATTGCATCGCCATTTACG
>JAIIAN010000390.1 GCA_022717655.1 Bacillota bacterium
TTGCAGGACAGTTTGTTAATCCAGCGAATCCGGAAGCACACAGAAGAACAACCGGACCAGAGATATGGAATGATACAGATGGAGAGGTAGACGCATTTGTTGCCGGAGTCGGAACTGGTGGAACAATCACAGGTGTTGGCGAATATCTTAAGTCTAAGAATGACAAGATTGAGATAATTGCAGTTGAGCCTGCAACATCACCAGTGCTTTCACAGGGTAAGCCGGGACCACATAAGATTCAGGGAATAGGAGCAGGCTTTGTTCCAGAAATTCTTAACACTAAGATATATGACAGCGTAGTTCCAGTCGATAATGATGACGCATTTGAGTATGCAAAGTTAATCTCTCACACAGAAGGTATTCAGGTCGGAATATCAGCAGGTGCCGCACTTTACGCAGCAATCGAGTGGGCTAAGAAGTCAGAGAACGAGGGTAAGACAATCGTTGCACTGCTTCCAGACAGCGGTGATAGATATTACTCAACATCACTTTTTGAAAACTAATAACAGAATAAATGTGTCAAATGTGGACATTCTATAAGGGCAGGGCGTAAGTCCTGCCCTTTTCGTGCTTTGAAGGGATTTAGTGGCAATATGGAATATCGAAAGATGCTTTAGAGTGCGGGTGAAAATGTGCCAGTGAAAGGAGTAAGCATGACTGATTTTACAACTAACATAGACATGAATGTCCGCATGATGAATGAAAAGTTAAGAGTGGACAGGAATTTTGACATTCTGCAAAGAGATGTATTAATAGGTGGGAAGAGAACACATTTTTATTTTATAGATGGATTCGTACAGGAAGAAACAATTGAAAAACTGGTGCAGTTTTTTTATTCATTGAAAGAATCGGACATAAAGGATATAGATACATTCTTAGAAGTAGGAATGCCGTATACAGAGATTGAAAAAAACGGACATTATGACGAAGTAGAGAAGGCATTTCTTTCAGGACAGACAGTCATGATAATAGATGGCTTTGACGAATGTATACTTATTGACTGCCGTACTTATCCGATGCGTTCAGTTACAGAGCCTTACAAAGACAAGGTTCTGCGTGGCTCAAGAGACGGATTTGTCGAGACGCTTGTGTGCAATGCAGCACTTTTAAGAAGAAGAATAAGGGATAGCCGCTTATCAATGGAAATGTATACTGTAGGGGAGCGCTCCAGGACAGATGTTGCCGTGTGCTATATTGACGATAAGGTCGATAAGAAGCTGCTTCAAAGAATTGAGAATCTGATAAGCAGTATAGAGGTTGAGGCACTCACTATGAATATAGAGAGCCTTGCGGAATGCATGTTTAAGGGGAAGTGGATTAATCCGTTTCCAAAGTACAAATATTCTGAAAGGCCTGATACCGCTGCTGCAGCACTTTTTGATGGGAATATAGTTATTATGGTAGATACCTCGCCTGCGGTAATGATAATTCCGACAAGTGTGTTTGATATAATAGAAGAGGCGGATGATTTTAATTTTTCGCCAATGATAGGAACTTATATAAGACTGTCGAGGTTCTTCTTTACATTGCTGACGGTTTTTCTTACACCTGTGTGGCTTTTGCTTGAAAGCAATCCGCAGTGGGTGCCGGAATGGCTGAAATTCATAACGATAAATGAGGATATAACAGTTCCGGTTATATTGCAGCTTTTCATTCTTGAACTTGCGGTCGACGGGCTTAAGCTTGCGGCGGTTAATACGCCAGGAATGCTGTCAACACCATTAAGTATTCTTGCCGGTATTGTTGTGGGAGAGTATGCAGTGCAGTCAGGGTGGTTTAACTCGGAATCACTTCTTTACATGGCAGTTGTGACTGTGGGAACTTATTCGCAGGCAAGCTTTGAGATGGGATATGCTTTGAAATTCATAAGAATAGTCAATCTGATTCTTGTCCAGTTCTTTGGAAGAATCGGACTTCTGGCAGGAGTAATATTTGCAATAGTGCTTGTATGCTTTAACAGGACAATATCAGGAAAAAGCTATATTTATCC
>JAIIAN010000084.1 GCA_022717655.1 Bacillota bacterium
GCTCAATTGTCATACCGCTGTTCTTTTTAATACGGTTTAAGTTGTCGAGCCACATGATAAAAATCTCCTTCCTGGTGCTTTACCTCTATTATAAGAAGAAGAAAGTGCACTGTCAATAATAAATTACCGAATAAGATAAAAATATTCTGAAAGAGGGTTGACTTTTACCGTGCAAGGGTGTACAATCGCATTAAGAATTACCGTTAAAGGTAAAATATGAATGAAACGGAGGATTAGAGATGGATAATCTGAAAGCTGAAATGCAACGGAATGGCCTGACAGTGAAAGACATTATGGCAACGATCGGGTGCTCAGAGAAAACTGCTAGGAACAAAATCAACGGGGAAACGGATTTCACATATCCGGAAGCTGAGCGTGTTCGGAATGTGCTGTTCCCAGGGCTGAGAATGGAATACCTTTTCCGATCTCAGCCCACCGACCCAAAAAAGAGCGCATGAAAGGAAGAAAAGCATGGGATACGAAGAAATTATGGCGAACATCAATGGCCCATGGAGCAACGCGGCCTGCATGGGCTACTGCCTGATCGCAATGCGCCGGGCGGGGCTGAGGCCTACAGCACAGCGCCGGGTGCTGCTGGCGCTGGAAGGGGTGTTCGACGATGTGAGTGTGGAGGAGGCCGAGAAGGCCGGATATGCCAATAAGGAGGAGTAAGGAGTGGACCGTTATATGATCGTGATCCCGGCGAAGAACCGGGCATTCAACATGAAGTGTGATGATGGTGACAGCATGAAGCTGGAGACCCTGCAGAAGCTGGTGGGCGGGCCAATCGAGCCGGTGCCCGCCTTGCTGAGCGCCGAGTGGGCGCGGGAGAAGGACGTGGACGGCATTCTGCTGCTGGTGAACGAGGAAGGGCTGATGAAGGAGCGCCCCCTGACGAATCAGCGCGCCAGTGAGATGACGGCGGCAGAGCTGGTGGGCCCAGCAGTCGTGGCCGCAAAGCGCGGCGATGAGCTGATCGGCTTTGCAAAGCCTGTGGTGGAGACCATCTGTGCCGAGTGGCTGTGAGCCGGAGAAGAGAAGATGAAGAGACGGAGAGCAGAGCTGACAGGCTGCGGAATACCTACGCTGGACGTGCGGACGATACCACAGTACGAGCGGCAGAACGTAGCGCAGATCGTTTTTGACGCGGTGCAACGTGAGTTCCAGCGGCCGGAAGTCCGGGAGGATTATGAACGCTGGAAGGAAGAAAGAAGAAAAAGGCCCGCCGGTGCTGGAACACCGACGAGCCAACCAGGGTGATGGTTTTTGACTGCCCATCACCAGAAGTTTAACACAGAGTGGGAGGATTTGCAAATGAAAAAGAAGATCACGGGCAGCGTGCTGAGCGCCGGTGCCATTGTACTGGGACTGGCTGCAGCAGGCTGCGGTGGGGCCATTGAGAACGCGGCCAACGGCTGGGCAATGCTGGGCTACACGCTGCTGGCCATCGTGCTGGGGTGTGCAGCCCTGGCGCTGGCCGGGCTGGGCCTGGTGGCAGAGCAGCGGAAGGAGCCGCAGAAGATCCACAAAGTGCCGGAGAACACGGTGAAGAAAGCTGTCTGCGGCAGAAAGGTGGGGTAAGGATGGTACGGATTGAAATTAAAAAGACAGTCAAGGGTCAGATGATGCTGGCGGTGGAAGCTGAGCATGAGAGCCTGGACGAAGTTCTGACATGTGCTGCCCGGTGCTTTGTGGGTGTTGCACGGAAGCTTTTAGGCCCCATTTCTACTGACCCGTTATTTGCCGACGAGGCGGCGAAACTTATTAAGGATTTGCTGACGGACACGGAAGGCTTTAAGGTAACGGAAGGGTACGAGGGCAAAGAAGCAAAATTTATTGCCGCGCTGAACGGTATGAATGCGGGGGAACAGAAATGACGCTGGAAGATTACAAGAACATCCTGCGGACGGGAACGCCCAGCGACCGGGCGCGGGCCATTGCCGAGGCGGGGAACGACAGGAGCCTGACCGACGAGGAGTTCCACGAGCTGACGGCCATGATCAAGGGCGTTGTGCGGCCCGGGCGGCGGAAGATGACCCCGGACGAGGCGAAGCTCTGGGCCGAGGTGAGCCGGATCAACACCCGGTTGAAGGACGAGATGGTGAACGCGGGCTTTGCGGTGAGGGCCCTGCCCGGCGACCTGCAGGAGGATGCAATCAACGTTCTTTCCCGCACGGTGAGCGGGATGCTGGGCGAACTGACCGCCATGATGGCAGAGACCGGGGAACCCTGATGGATAAGACCCAGTGTGTACATGTGTTTGAGATCACCCGGAGCCGGTGCCTGGCATGTGCAGGCCGGAACCGAGCGTGCGGGGAATATGAAGAACGGAGAAACTATGAAAAACGATGCAAGAAAGATGGCACTGGAGAACCAGATCGAGCTGGCACAGCAGAATGCGATTGACTTCACCCATGCCTGCATGACCATTGCGCTGCATGATGTGTTCGGCGTAGGCAAAGACCGGCTGGACAAGGTGACCCAGCGGAAGGATGAAATCAATGGGGAGCTGATGCGGCGGATGGCCATACCTGCAAAGAATCAGAAGGCCCAGCTGAACGAAGCCGAAAAATGGCTGGTGGGGTTGCTGCCAGAGGGTGTGGTGAGCGTATTTCGTGTCCCGGTGATAAAAGGTGTGCCCCGGAAGCGGCGGGAAGTTCAGCTGAAGATGGCCATTGACAGGGCGGCCATGATGGAATGGCGGGGTTATGCTACCGCCTGCGCCCAAGTGCTGGGCTTTGGCCCCCGGCGGCTGGAAAAACTGCGGCAGGAAACAATTGCGAATTTTGGCCAGCTGAACGAGTGGGTGGAAACCGACGGCGTGGATGTGGCCATGGAAATGCTGTGCCGCTGCGCCCGGGACGCTTACAAGACCGAGGTAGAAGTGCTGGATGTGCCGGACGAGGCTGTATTGGAAAAACAGCGGAGGGAAACGGCGGAGACGATACGTCAGCTGCAAGTGCAGGCGGTACAGCGGGAAGTGAGCCGCAAACGGGTGCCTTGTGTGCTGCCGCTTTCGGAAGCCGAGGTGCAGCGGCGTGTGGAAGCGGTAACTTCATCGGTGCACAGCTCCCCTGAAATGAGCACCGTACTTAGTAGAAGGAGAATCTGAGATGCAGAGCGGATGCAGATGGGTGTACACCCTGATGGACTGGGAAACCGGCGAGGTGGTGGCCAAGGGCACCAGCGTGGAGCTGGTGGAGCAGGGATATTTTCCCGATGTGAACAAGCTGAGCAGTGTTTGGAATAATCTGGAAAAATGCAAGAACCCCAGCCCGAAGAGCTACCGGTGGAAGATGGAGCGGAAGAGCACCAAGGACGACCGGGTGGAGAGGGCCCGGGCAGAAGGCCTGAGTGCGGACGAGCGGGCCGAGACCCGGATGGTGCGGGTGTACAGCTGCTACGGTGCGGACGGCACCCTGCTGGGCAAGGGCACGGCGGCAGAGCTGAAGGACAAGGGATTGTTTGGCAGCGAGGGCACGGTGCACGAGTGCTACCGCAAGCGGGGCGGCGTGTACAAGCCCGGCGGCGTTGCGCGGATGGAGATGGAGCTGTGCCAGAAACGGATCAGGCACCCCATAAAGCGGTCGGATCAGCCGGTAAAGGTGAAGCGCAAGCCCATTGGCGGCGTGCTCGACCCCAGCCCCCTGGCCTACGACGTGCATGATCTGATGATCTACAACGAGAAGGCCCGGAAGATCGGAAAGCCGGAGCTGACCTACGGCTACTGGGCGGAAAAAGGAAAACCGGCAACACCGTAATTTATTATGAAGAGCAACGGATACGATGGACCTGATACGTCCACCGTATCCGTTGCGTTTCATAATACCTTTATAAAAAAAGAGGGGTGCAAGACCCCTTGAGGGAGCTAGTATACCCGTTATTTCTGTGACGGTGGGGTCACGAGAAAGAGACTATCAGCAGAAAGTGAAAGCCAGCAGGAGGGCACCGGGATGCGCTGTAACTACATCCGAGAGAAAAAATACCAGTGCGGGGATGACTACATGGCAGTCGGAGTGTTCTCCATCATCCCCCAGGAACACCGGGGCCGGGGCAAGAAGCGGAAGGAATCCAGCGAGGGGCAGAAGGCGAAGAACAAAATGGCTTCCCTGCGCAAGCGCCAGAGAAAGGCGCTGACCAATTTCAGTCCGGCGGGAATGTTCCTGACCGGTACATACGAGGATCCATTTCTGCCGGAGGACATTCTGGCCTGCCGGAGAGACGTGGAGAACTACAAGCGGCGGGTGATGGCGGCCACCTGCAAGCGGTTCGGGGCAAGGCGGGAGGACATCCGCCTGATGCTGGTGGCGGTGCGCAAGGGAGAAGCAGGACGGCTGCACATGCACGGTTTTGCGGAATGCCAGAGCCTGACCGCGGCCCAGCGCCGGGAGTGGCGGGAGATGCTGGAGGATCTGTGGCGGCGGCGTATCCCCGGCTCCAATGAGTTTGAGCCGTTGGGCACCATGAACGTGAATCGGATCGACATGAAAAAGCTGCTGGGCAAGAGTGTGCAGGGCGAATACGGCACGGTGGGCTACTTCTACGGCCACAAGGAGCGGCTGTGGGTGGAAACGGCCAACCTGCGCCCGGCCATTGAGCAGGCCCCCAACGATGGCAGATGGAGCCGGAAACAGCTGCGGGCCGCCTGCGGGGAAAAGCAGAACGATGCCAAGTGGTGGGAGCAGCGGTTTCCCGGCTGGAAGATGGAAAAGTGCATCGTGCTGGAGCCCGGCGGGCTGCATGAGAGCCCGAAGCGGGAAGGAACCGGCTGGGAACGGCTGGAACCGCAATGCTATGTGATCCTGCGTCGGCGGGAGGCTGCGATTCTTCGCACCTGACAGATAAAACACCGGTATTTTGCGCGTTATACCCATGCGAAAAGAAGGTGGAGCGGTGACAAAAGAGCAGAAGAAAGCGACCCGGCAGGCTCTGCGCCGATATGGCGAGGGGTCTGTTTGTGCTGCCTGGGCGCAGGTGATCGGGGCGGTGCTGGCCTGGTACGACCGCAATGACCCGGTATGCGCCCAGCTGCTGCGGCTGCGCTACCTGCAAGGTCTGCCCGAGGAAAAGGTGATCGCCCGGCTGTATGTGGGGCGAACGACCTACTACACCAAAGAGCTGGAAGCCCTGAGCACCGTGGCAGTGTGTGCAGCGGATGCAGGGCTGCTGCCCGGCGGGCAAATGTCCGGGGTATTTTGAGCGAGAGAGACGTGGTAGGCTATTTGCAAAGGCAGGTGAGAGAGTTGGCAAAGAAGCGGGCGTACTGCAAGAACACGGTGCCCGGAAAGCAGCGGGGAAAGAAATACCAGGCGGCGTTCCGGGCCGAAGTGGTGATGGCCATGCTGGGCTCCAACTCCATCTGCGCTGTGGCGAAGAAGTACGGGGTGCCGGAGAGCACCATCCGGAGCTGGATGAGCGAGGAGGCAAGCCGCAGTGATGCCTTTGCCAAAGAGCGGCAGGCGGCGGCGCGGGAGATCGCCATCCGGGCAAGCCTGGGTGTGCGGGCACAGGTGACCTTTTTGCAGGGCCGGGCCGCTGAGAGCCAGCGGGCGGCGCAGATCACGGAGAGGCTGCACCGGCGTTTGGACGAGGACACCCGGGCCCGGGACTTTGCCGTGGGCACCCTGCTGAAGGATGACCCGGAGGAGCTGGCGGATGCCACCGAGACCGGGCTTGTGGTGTATGGAGGGGCCGGAACCCGGAACTTGCGGCTCTACGAGGACGAGCGGAACCTGTTAAATGCCGAACTGGAGCGGTACGAGGGCCGGGTGATGAGCGACAAGAACGCGGCCGGTGTGGCCAAGGTGCTGATGGAAGTGGCCGAAAAGGCTGCTGCCATGGCCCCGGCGGAGAACACCGATAGCGAGAGCGGCCCGCCGATGGTGGAGATCGCGACAGCCAGTGAGACGGACGGCCAGCAGGAGGTGGAAGTGGATGGCGGCACAGAGGATGCGTGACGGCAGACCGGTGATCTGGTCGCCGCAGCCTGCCCAGGCACGGTTCATGCAGCGTACCGAGAACGAAGTGCTGTATGGCGGGGCCGCAGGCGGCGGAAAGAGCGACGCGCTGGTGATCGAGGCCCTGCGGCAGGTGGAGATCCCACACTATCGGGGGCTCATCATCCGAAAGACGTTTCCCCAACTGCGGGAGCTCATTGACAAGACCATGCGGTATTACAAGCCGGTTTTCCCCAAAGCCCGGTACAACAGCAGCACCCACTGCTGGACCTTCCCCAGCGGTGCAAAGATCTATTTTGGCAGCCTGAACCACGCCCAGGACAAGTACAACTATCAGGGCCAGGCCTACGACTTTATCGGCTTTGACGAGCTGACCCATTTCACCTGGGAAGAGTATAGCTACCTGCTGAGCCGAAACCGACCCAACGGCCCCGATACCCGGGTCTACACCCGGGCCACGGCCAACCCCGGCGGCATCGGCCACGGATGGGTGAAGGCAAGGTTCGTCAGCCCGGCTCCGCCCGGCACCCGGATGGTGCAGATGGTAAAGGCCAGGGCCCCGGACGGACGGGAGATCGTGCAGCGGCGGACCCGCATCTTTATCCCCAGCACCGTGTTTGACAACGCGGCCCTGCTGGAAAATGACCCGGGATACCTGGGCACACTGGCTGCGCTGCCGGAAGCGGAGAAGAAAGCCCTGCTCTACGGTGACTGGGACAGCTTTACCGGGCAGGTGTTCACCGAGTGGAAGAACGACCCGGCCCACTACGACGACCAGCGGTGGACACATGTGATCCGCCCGTTCCGCATCCCGGGACACTGGAAGATCTGGCGGGGGTACGATTTCGGCTACTCGAAGCCCTTTTCCGTGGGGTGGTATGCGGCGGACGAAGAGGGCAGGCTTTACCGCATCCGGGAGCTGTACGGCTGCACCGGGACCCCCAACGAGGGCATCAAGGCTGACCCTGTGAAGCAGGCAAGGATGATCCGGGAAGCAGAAGAGAACGACCCCATGCTCCGGGGCCGCACCATTCTGGGCGTGGCCGACCCGGCTATCTTCAACGAGAGCCAGGGCGAGAGCATTGCCATGATGCAGGAGAAGAGCCCGAACTTTTTGCACTGGGCACCCGGCGACCACACACGGCTCGCCGGAAAGATGCAGTTCCACTACCGGCTGGCGTTCCAGGCGGACGGGCGGCCCATGCTGCAGGTGTTCAACACCTGCAAGCACTTTATCCGCACCATCCCGAACCTGGTATACAGCGAGAGCAACGTGGAGGACATTGACACCGACCAGGAGGATCACATCTACGACGAGTGCCGGTATGTGCTGATGGAGAATCCTCTCAGCCCGCCCCGGACAGAGCCGGTGCAGCCCATGCCGGATGACCCGCTGGAGCTGGGGAAGAAAGCGAGGTTTTTTAGAGTATGACCGACGTGATCGGCACAGAGCAGGTGGCGAAGGCCACGGCGCTGTTACAGAGATACAAGACCGGCAAGGCGGCGCTGGACAAGCGGATCGTGGACAACGAGCTGTGGTTCCGGATGCAGCACTGGGCCAACTACAAAAACGAGATGATGGAGGGCAAGCCCAAACCTTCCAGCGGGTGGCTGTTCAACAGCATTGCCAACAAACACGCGGATGCCATGGACAACTACCCGGAACCCAACGTGCTGCCCCGGGCAGCGGACGACGAGCAGACCGCCAAGGTGCTTTCCAAGATCCTGCCGGTGCTGCTGGAACAGGCGGAATACGAGCAGGTGTACAGCGACACCTGGTGGCGCAAGCTCAAGCAGGGCACCGGCGTGAAGGGCATCTTCTGGGACCCGGGGTTAAGGAACGGCGTGGGAGACATCTCCATCAAGAGCATGGATCTGCTGATGATGTACTGGGAGCCCGGCGTGATGGACATCCAGGACAGCCCCAACCTGTTCAGCCTGGCGGTGGCCGACAACGAACAGCTGAAGGCCCAGTACCCCCAGCTGGAAGGCCACACCGGCAGCACGCTGGAAGTGGCAAAGTACATCCACGACCAGAGCATTGACACCTCGGACAAGAGCGTGGTGGTGGACTGGTACTACAAAAAGGCCCGGGAGGACGGCCCGCCTCTGCTGCACTACTGCAAGTTCTGCAACGGCGTGGTGCTCTACGCCAGCGAGAACGACCCGGCCCTTGCTGACCGGGGATTCTACGACCACGGCAAGTACCCCTTTGTGTTCGACACCCTGTTTGTGGAAGAGGACAGCCCGGCGGGCTTTGGGTACATCGACGTGATGAAGGACACCCAGACCGCCATTGACGAGATGAACGCAGCCATGGACGAGAACGTGAAGCTTTCGGCCAAGGCGCGGTACATCATCCAGGACGGGGCGGGCATCAACGAGAAGGAGCTGGCCGATTTCGGCAAGGACATCGTCCACGCGGCGGGGCGGGTGACGGACGAGACCCTGCGGCCCTTACAGACAGCGGGGCTGGCGGGCAACCTGATCACCTACCGGGACGCGAGAGTGGCGGAGCTGAAGGAGATCAGCGGCAACCGGGATGTTTCCCAGGGCGGCACCACCAGCGGCCTGACTGCGGCTTCTGCCATTGCGGCGCTGCAGGAGGCTGGCTCGAAGCTCTCCCGGGATATGCTGAAAAGCGCTTACCGGGCCTTTGCAAAGGAATGCTATTTCATCATCGACCTGATGCGGCAGTTCTACGACGAGAGCCGGGTCTACCGCATTACCGGCGACAGCGGCCAGCCGGAGTATGTGCAGTTCTCCGGGGCAATGCTGCAGCCCCAGCCGGGTAGCATGATCGGCGGGGTGGAGCTGGGCAGCCACGAGCCGGTGTTCGACATCACGGTATCGGCTGCCAAGAAGAGCACCTTCAGCCGCCTTTCCCAGAACGAGACGGCAAAGGAGTGCTACCAGATGGGGCTGTTTGCCCCGGCCAACGCTGACGCGGCGCTGGCGGTGCTGGATATGATGGACTTTGAGGGCATCGAAAAGGTGCGGGAACGGGTGCAGCAGAACGGTACCCTGTACACCCAGCTGCAGCAGGCCATGGAGCAGCTGCAGAAGCTGAGCGCCATCATTGACCAGCAGAACGGCACCAACATGAGCGCCATGGCCGGGGCCGCTGCACAGGCGGCCGGAACCACGGGCGGCGGCAGCGGCGGACAGACCACCGCAAAGACGGCAACCAACGGCCTGGGGGCTGTGGT
This sequence comes from Bacillota bacterium, assembly GCA_022717655.1. GTDB lineage: Bacteria > Bacillota > Clostridia > Lachnospirales > Lachnospiraceae > Blautia. The sequence goes on from JAIIAN010000084.1 coordinate 9,167, forward strand.
GGGAGGCGGAGGCAACAGCCTGGCCACCAAGGCGGCACAGCGGGCCATGAACGTGAATAATCCGAATAAGTGACCCTCTCAGCGCGCAATGCGTCTGACGACGCAGTTGCTTGCAGCTCCCCCGAAGGGCAACGGCGACGACCGCCGCCAGTGGTGGATTGAGGGAGGAGTTGTTGGGGCCGCGGCCAGCAAGACACAAGCACAATACTTTGTGCGAAGTGGATGCTGGGAGCCGCAACCCGATAGCCCTATTTAGAGGAAATTTTGGAAGGAGCGATAGAATGATCCAGATCACTTACAACGAGATGGGAGACATGATGTTCCTGCGGGCCGAGGGGCACGCGGAGTTTGCACCCAAGGGGCAGGACATTGTATGTGCTGCCGTGAGCGCGCTGATGCAGACGCTGGCCTACAGTCTGGACAGCGGGACCGTGACCTGTGCCGATGACAGGAACCTGATGGTGGTACAGGCAAAGCAGGGCACTGACAGCCTGGCAAAATTTGAACTGGTGACGGACGGTCTGATCCTGCTGGCGGATGCCTACCCGGAGCATGTGCAGTACATCAACCTGCACGCAGACAAGGCAGATGCCATTGATCTGCAGCTCTTTGCAGACGGAGGCACAGGTGCCAACGGTGACGGAACCTCTCAGTCGCCTGGTGGCGACAGCTCCCCTAGTAGGGGAGCCAAGACGACGGGTGCGAACGGGGAAGGCAATGCCATTGAGCTGCCCGCCCTGCGGCCGGCAGAAGAGCGGCTGGCCCGGCGGAGCGGGGTGCTGAAGCGGAGCAGCCGGGAAGAGGGCTCACCCTCTCAGTCGGCGCAGAGCGCCGCCAGCTCCCCCGAGGGGGGAGCCCTTGGCAGTGAGGAAAAGTCTGAGCTGGACGAGGAAGCGGCAGAGAACCAGAACGAAGCCGAGGGCAAGGACGGCGAGGAAAAGGGCAAGACCAAGAGCCCGGAGGAGCGGCGGAAAGCCTTTGGTGAGCTGCTGCGCGGAGAATATGCCGACCTGACCGAGGAGCTGATGCAGAACGCCGTGACCGAAGCGACCCGGCGGCTGGAAGCAAGCCCGGCCATGAAGGGTCTGATGCAGGCGCTACAGGAAAAGTACGGCACGGATGCCAACGATCTGGTGGCCCTGACCGAGGCTGTGCGGAACGGCGCGGTGAAGGATGATGCCTACTACGAGAAGCTGGCTATGGAGAAGGGCGTTTCAACCAGGACGGCCCGGGAGCTGGACAAGCTGGAAAGCCAGAACAAGCAGCTGACCGAACAGCAGCAGCTGATCAGGCAGATGGAACGCCAGCGGGAACAGCAGGCCCGCATTGCAGAGCTGCAGGCCGGATGGGACCGGGAAGCGGAGCAGCTGAAGGCCCAGTATCCCGACTTCAACATGGCTGAGGTGCTGGCGAACCCGGAGGTGGAGATGATGATGCGTTCGGGCGTTTCTATGACAAACGCCTACCGCAGCGCCTACTTTGATCACATCCTGAAACAGCAGCAGGCCGCCACGGCCCAGCAGGTGGAGCAGGGTGTGGTGAACCGGATGCAGCAGCGCAATGCCCGGCCCGGCGAGAACGGAACCCGCCCCGGCAGCGCGGTGCAGACCAAGATCGACGTATCCCATATGAGCCGCAAGGAAATGGAAGAGATGGAGAGGCGGGCCATGCGGGGTGAAGTTATTACACTGTAAACCTCTCACCGGCACTGTCCGCCTACGGCGGCGCAGATGCCGGAGCTCCCCTACCAGGGGAGCCGTGAGTAGAGGAAAATAAATTTTAGGAGGAAGCTATGAACAACAGAACCAAGAACCTGAAGCTGGATCTGCAGATGTTTGCAACGGCCAGCACCCAGAACCAGAACGCCACCAGCGCATCCGGCATGAGTGCCGAGATGAAAACCTTTTACGAGAAGCGCCTGATCGACCAGGCAGAGCCTGCCCTGGTGCATGACCAGTTCGGCGACCCGTATCCCATTCCGGCCAACGGCGGCAAGAACATCGAGTTCCGCAAGTATGACAGCCTGCCCAAGGCCACCACTCCGCTGACCGAGGGTGTGACCCCGGACGGCCAGACCATGAACGTTTCCACCGTTACCGCTGAAGTCAAGCAGTACGGCGGCTGGGTACCCATTACCGACACGCTGCAGCTGACTGCAATTGACAACAACATCGTGCAGGCAACCAAGATCATTGCCAGCCAGGCGGGCCGCACCCTGGACACCATCGTGCGTGATGTGCTGGCGGGCGGCACCAACGTGATCTATGCGCCCAAGATCGGCGAAGGCGGCGCGGAGACCGCTGTGACCAGCCGCGCCACCCTGGACGCGACCTGCCAGCTGACCAGCGACCTGATCGCCCGTGCGGCCACCCAGCTGAAGGCCATGAACGCTGACCCCATCGGCACCAGCTTTGTGGGCATCATCCACCCTTATGTAACCTATGAACTGCGCCGCGACCCGGACTGGATCGATGTGCACAAGTACGCCCAGCCGGACGAGATCTACAACGGCGAGATCGGCACGCTGCACGGTGTGCGCTTTGTGGAGACCAGCGAGGCAAAGATCTGGAAGGGCACCGGCTGCCCGGCGGGTCTGGCCGTGTTCAGCACCCTGATCCTGGGTGCCCACGCCTACGGTTCCACCGAGATCGAGGGCGGCGGCCTGGAGCACATCGTGAAGCAGCTGGGCTACGGTGACGATCCCCTGAACCAGCGCGCGTCTGTGGGCTGGAAGGCACACAAGACCGCTGAGCGCCTGGTGGAGCAGTACATGGTGCGCATTGAGAGCTGCAGCGCACGGTACAGTGCAACGGCTGAGGCGAACTAAGGGGAATGTTCTCTTTTGCGTGCCAAAAGAGAACCAGAAAAGCACCCGCTACTTTCGAAGCGCGGGAGGCACGAACTAGGGGCTGCTCGCCCCTAGTAACC